>JAFAOZ010000056.1 GCA_019247395.1 Vulcanimicrobiota bacterium
ATCCGGCGCGGCTCACCGTCGCGGCGAATCTCGAAGCCGACGGTTTTACCTCGTGCATCTACCATCGCGTCGGCGCTCGACGGCGTCCATTGCAAGCGGCTCGCGAGCCAGCCGAGCATATAGAACGCCTCCGGATCGGATCCGCAGGCAATCTCCACGCGCTGCAGATCGCGCAGCTCCGCAGCCGCACTGCCGTCAAAAAACGTCGCGACGCATTCTTGCCACGGTCCCAGCCGCAAATAGGCAATGTCGGCCAGTGCGAGCGTGGGATGCTTCGCGGCGTAGTCAACCAGCTCGCGCAGCGCCTCGTGCCCGGTATCGAGAAGCGAGCTGTTATAAACGATGGTGGACGCATCTTCGCAGAGCGCCGCGAAGCGCTCGTCGCTGCCGATGCCCCGCGCGATCCAGAGCAGCACGACCGGTGCATCGGCAAGGCGCAGCGTGCTTACCGCCGAGCGCAACAGCTCGGGGCCGCTCTCTTTGACGCCGAGCTCGATCCAATCGCAGCCGTCCACGCGATAGTTATTCTGCGCTTGCGTTGCGTCAAGCATGATGACGCGCGACGGATGCTTCGATGCAAGCTTCCCGATGCGCTCGCGTGCAAGCTCCCCAATGGCCTCATTCTCGAAGAAAACCGCAAGGGTCATCGTCGCGACGCTCGCGTCGCAGCCGCGCTCGCGGAACGACTGTGCGAGCTCGCCGAGAACAGATTCCAGCTGCGCGGTCATCGCTACACGTGACGCCAATCCGGAAAGAGTTTTTTCGCGCTGTCGGGTCCCTGGCTGCCGGCGGCATAGTTTGGAAACGAAAAGTCTTTGGTATTCTGCCAGACCTCCAAAATCGGTGTGACGATCTCCCAGGCGCGTTCTACGGCATCCCAGCGCGTGAAGAGCGTCTGGTCACCGAGCATTGCGTCCCCGATGAGACGCTCGTATGCCGGCGGCGATACGACGCCGAATCCGGCGCCGTAGCTGAAGTCCATGAACACGCTGCGAATGTGCTCGGCCGGTCCGGGCACCTTCGCTTCGAAGCGCATGGAGATGCCTTCGTCCGGCTCAATTTTGATCACCAGCACGTTCGGCTCGATTTGGTCGGTCGATTCGCCGTAGAAGCGGTGCGGAATCGGCTTGAAGGTCACCGCGATCTCCGCCAGCTTGCGCGGCAGCCGTTTGCCGGAACGTAGGTAAAACGGAACGCCCGCCCAACGCCAGTTTTCGATGTAGAGCCGCAGCGCCGCGAACGTCTCGGTGTTCGAATCGCTCGCGACGTCTTGCTCTTGGCGGTAGCCTTTTACCGAATGGCCGTCGATCATTCCCGGCCCGTACTGTCCGCGTGCCGACATCGAAAAAACGTCGGCGTGTGTGGGGGGCGCAATCGCCGAAAGCACTTTATATTTTTCGCCGCGGATGTCGTCGGCGTCGGCGCTAATCGGCGCCTCCATCGCCACGAGTGCAAGCAGGTTGATCACGTGGTTCTGGATCATGTCGCGCAGCGCGCCTGCGTGGTCGTAGTACCCGCCGCGTTCTTCGACGCCGAGCGACTCGGCTGACGTGATCTGAACGTTCTGCACGTAGTTGCGATTCCAGATCGGCTCGAAGATCGTGTTGGCGAAACGCAGCGCGATGATGTCCTGCACCGGCTCTTTGCCGAGGTAGTGGTCGATGCGGTAGATCTCGTTCTCCGGAAAAACCGCCTCGATCGCTTGCTGCAGCTTGCGCGCCGAGCCGAGATCGATCCCGAACGGTTTCTCGACGACGATGCGCGTCCAGCCGTTCGCGCTCTTTTCCAGCCCGGCGCTTTTGAGATGCTTGATGATCTCCGGAAAGACGGGCGGTGGCGTCGAGAGATAAAACAGGTGGTTACCCGCCGTGCCAAAGTCGCGGTCGTTCTGGTCGAGGCGATCTTTTAACGCGGTGAAGTGTTTGGTGTCGTTGAAATCTGCGGTGATGTAGCTAATGCGTCGCGCGAAGTCGTCCCACATCGAGCCTTGAGGCTTTGAACCGTCCGGCATGAACTGCTCGAGCTGCTTGCGGCAGTAGTCGCGGAACTGGTCGTCGCTATACGGGCTGCGCGCGAAGCCGACGAGCGCAAAATCTGCCGGCAGCCGGCCGCTCAAATACATTGAGTAGACTGCCGGGAGCAGCATGCGCTTGAACAAATCTCCGCTCGCGCCGAAGAAGACGACACTGCAGGGCGTCGTGATGCGATCCTCGGGTAATCCGGTGCGCAGCGGATTCGTGGCCGCGCCGTCGGCAGCTGCCTGCGCCTGGGCCGTGGCGACCTCCTCAGGCATGCGTTTCCGCTTTGACGGCATGGCCGCCGAACTGGTTGCGCAGCGCAGCCGCGACCTTCGCGCTAAACGACTCATCCTGGCGCGATGCCATGCGCGCCATCAACGACAACGTGATCACCGGAGCCGGAACGTTCTCGTCGATTGCGGCCTGCACGGTCCACCGTCCCTCACCGGTATCCTCGACGTAGCCGCGAATGGCTTTCAACCCCGGATCTTCTTGGAATGCCAGCACGAGCAGCTCGAGAAGCCACGAGCGCACGACGCTCGCGTGCGTCCAAAGCTCCGCAATCTGCCCGAGGTCGAAATCAAACTGCGAGTCCTTAAGAATCTCGAACCCCTCGCCATACGCCTGCATCAAGCCATACTCGATGCCGTTGTGGACCATCTTTGAGAAGTGTCCCGCACCGGCGGGGCCAACGTGCGCGTAGCCCTTCGGCGGCGCGAGCGTTAAAAAGACCGGCTCGCAGTGGCGGACTTGCTCGTCGTCACCCCCGACCATCAGGCAGTAACCCTCTTGCAAACCCCAAACGCCGCCGCTGGTGCCGGCGTCGATCAGCGAGACGCCCTTGGCTTTGCAATCCGAGTAGAGGCGCAACCCATCCTTATAGTTGGTGTTGGCGCCGTCGATGATGATGCCGCCCTGCCCCATTGCGTCGGCCAACTCGTGCACGGTATCGTCGGTCGGAGCGCCGGCGGGAACCATTGCCCATGCGACCTTTGGTGACTCAAGCTTGGCGACCATATCCTCGAGGCTCGACGCGCCGGTCGCACCGTCGGCGACCGTTCGCTGCACCGCCTGCGCATCGCGGTCGTATGCGACGACGTGGTGTCCGCCCTTGATGAGCCGCTGCGTCATGTAGTTGCCCATCTTACCCAGGCCGACCATCCCGATTTGCATGAGCGATGTCCTTTCAATAAAAACTGCAAGGGCATCGAACTTTATGACACTGTCAGCGCGCTCCTGTGTGCCCCCTCAAGGTACCGCTGCCGGCACCACGGCGACGCCTTCGATTAAGTCGCCGCCGCTCGGTGGGCTGAGTTGACCTTCAGCATAGCCGCCGTTTGGATACGCATACTCGAGCGAGTAGTGCGGCTCGGCGGTATAGAGCGTGCTGCCATCTTTTGAGAGCGCGAAACTCACGACCGTGCCGGAATCCAAGAGCGGCTGCTGCGAAAGAACCTTGAGTTTGCGCGAGTTCGCAACGGACCGAAAAACGTCGATGGTGGGAATACCCGAATTGCCGAAGCCGTTGATAATGACGACGTTGTTGCTCGTATCGACTTGAATCCCGGCTGCCCAGACGATTTTCACGTTTGGCTTGAGGAGGGTCAGCGACGTCGCGTTGCATTCGCCCGAGATGCTGCCAATGACGACTTTTGTATAGTTGAGGTCGGCAACTACATAGAGATTGCCGTTTGCATCGAACGCGTCCCAGAGTAGTTTCATGCCCGACTTAGCGCGTACCGTGGCGCAGGACGTCTTCGATTTATTCGTTGCGTAAAACGCAATACTGCCGGGGCCGCCGCACTGCGAACCCGACGGTTGGCAAATGTTGACCGCCGCTACCGTTCCATCTTTGGCGACCGCGACGTCGACCGGCCACTCACCCGGGTCTGGAAGGACCGACGTCGGTCTGTTGCGGTACGGCGGTGCATACACCACGGTTCGCGCATTGACGGTGTCCGCGACGTACAAATTACCGGAGGAATCGCTGGTGAGGCCCTGCGGCTCCTGAAAGCCGCTCAACGTACTCGTCGTTCCGTCACGGTTGAAAATCGTAACGATATTAAAGACGGCGTCGGCGAGAAAAACGTGTTTAGCGCCGCCGGCAAGCGTCGGCGGCAAGTGCCGCGCCGCGAGCGGAACCCGTGCCGGCAGCGCGCCCGGGCCGGAAGCCGGCAACGAGCCGCCGCATCCCGCCAAAGCTTCGCCGGAGAGCAAAAGTGCGACCAGGATCGGTCGAGCAAAGAGCGCCATATCCGTCACCTCGAAAGCAGCAAAGCTTCCGCGGCTGGGGCCCGCGGCTAGTATGAACTATACCCGCGCTTGCTAGGCTTGAACCGTCAGCGCTTCCTCGACTGCACCCACCAGCGCGCGCAGCGCGGGCTCGATCGGGCCTTTCAAATGCACGCGCACGCCGCGACGGCCGCGCTTGTCGAGCGACATCCAATCGCCGAGGGCCTGCGCCGCGAGGAGGGTACGAAAACCGACGTTCATTCCGGGGATCATCGGATCGTCCGGATCGTCCGCGGTGATTTGCAGAACGACGCAGGTGTCGGGGCCGCCTTTGTGCAGCTGCCCGGTCGAGTGGAGAAAACGCGGTCCGAAGCCAACCGTCGTTGCTACGCGATGGGCGTCGCGAACTTTCAGCCGAAGCTCCTGCAGCAGCGCCGTGTGCGTCTCGTTTCGCGCGATGTATGCGGTGATGGCATTATAATCGCCGGGACGCAGTTGCGCGAAGAGTCCGGCCAGCGCCTGCGTGGCGCCGGTCGCCGTGATCGACCGGATCCCGGACAAATACGTAACGCTAAACGAAGCACCGTCTACCTCGGCCTTCGGCTCGTCAAAGCTGCCGTTGCGCGCGTACTGATCGAGCAGCGCGACGGTATTATCCTTTGATTCTTGCACGTTGGGCTGATCGAAGGCGTTGATGCCGAGGTTCACGCCCGCGGCGGCAACTGCGATCTCCCATAGATAGAACTGTTCGCCGAGATCGAACGCATCGTTCATGTCCATGCGAATGACGGGATGTCCCGCCGCTTCGAGTGCGCGCAGCTTATCGTCGATACCCGCTTCCGGATTCGGCAAATTTGCGCCGACGTAAACGAACGTACGATCGTCGGAGTAATTCTCTGGCGCTCCGAGGGGCTCGCCCTCGATCGGAACGATGCCCTTGCCGAGCTTGCCGGTCGATTCGGCGATGAGTTGTTCGGCCCACGCGCCGAAAGCCTTAACGAGCGGGTGTGTGACGATTGTGAGTTTGTCGCGCCCGTTCACGGCGAGGCCGCCTATCGCGGCGCCGAATCGAACTCCCGGCGCTTGCCGCGGATCGATCGTGCGGTCGTTGGCGTGCATCGCGCCCAGCGCGCGGTCGAGCAACAGATTGATGTCGTAACCGGCGATTGCCGAGGGAGCAATCCCCACGAACGACAACGCCGAATACCGGCCGCCGATGTTCGGGTCGTTTTCAAAGTCGGCGCGGAACTCCATCTCTTGCGCCTCTTTGTCGAGTTTCGTCCCCGGGTCGGTGATCGCAGCGAAGTTACGGCCGGCGGATGCCGAGCCGACCTCCTTTAACACTTTTTCGTAGAAGTACGCGTAGAACGCGTTCGGCTCGGTCGTCGTGCCGCTCTTGCTCGAGATCAAGAAGAGCGTCGCCGGAATGTCGATTTTGGCTTCGAGCTCTTTGATCTGCTGCGGCGAGGTCGAATCCAGCACGAGGAGTTTCGGATACGCCGAACACGATCCGTACGTATCGGCAATAATATCGGGCGCGAGCGAGCTGCCCCCCATGCCGCAGACGACGGCTGAATCGAAAACGTCGCTGATCTCATCGGCAAACGAGCGAAGCGCGGCGACCTCTTCGAGCATATGCTGCTGGATATCCAGCCAGCCCAGCGACTTCTTGATGATTGCACTCGCGTCGGGATCGTTCGACCAGAGCGTCGCATCGTGCGCCCAAAGGCGCTTGAGAAAATCCGCGTCCGCTAGCTTGTCGAGCGCGGCGTCGAAAAGCGGCTGCGCCTTTCCGAGTGCGAGGTGGACGCGCTCGGCACCCCCGGAGGCGAGCAGCTTCTGCTTGTAGACGATCGCACCGAGCAGCGCGGCAAACGAATCGGAGAAGAGCTGTACGCCCTCGACTTGGAGCTGGTGTGTCACCTCGAAGAGCGAGATCTTGGCGTCTTGCAGCCCTTTCATCACCTCGTTCACGCTGCCCAAGTCGGTCTCGACGGTATCCGGCACGATCTGACCGTGCTCGAGCAGCGCGTCGAGGGTCTGCGGCGGCATCGTATTGATCGTATCGGGGCCGACGACGGTTTCGACGTACATCAGCTCGGGGTAATGCGGATTCTTCGTGGAGGTCGACGCCCAAAGCGGACGCTGCACCGCCGCGCCCTTGTTGCGCAGCTCCGCGAAGTCGTCGCCGTAGAAAATCTCTTTGAACTTCTGATAGGTCTGCTTGAGACCCGCGATCCCCGTTTTGCCGAGCAGGTGCTCGAGTTTTTCACCCTTGGCGATGCGATCTTGCAGCAACTTGTCAACCGCCGTATCGATGCGGCTGACGAAGACGGAGTTCACCGAACGGATCGTATCGATCGGTTTGCCTTCTGCCACGCGCCGCTGCAGGCCCTTGACGTAGGCTAGTGCCGCGCGCTCGTACATCTCGGTGGAGAAGATCAGCGTGACGTTGACGTTGTAGCCGCGATAGATCGATTCTTCTATCGCCGGAAGCCCCGCCTTGGTGCCCGGGATTTTGATCATCACGTTGCGGCGGTCGACTCGCTTCCAAAGCTCCTCGACCATTGCGATCGTGCCGTCGGTGTCGTTGGCCAAGAGCGGCGAGACTTCGAGGCTGACGAAGCCGTCGTTGCCGCCGCTTTCGCGGTAAACGGGCTCGAACAGATCGCACGCGGTTTGGATGTCTTGCACGGCGACCGCCCAGAAGAGTTTATCGGG
>JAFAOZ010000062.1 GCA_019247395.1 Vulcanimicrobiota bacterium
TATCGCGATCCTTGTATTCCGGCGCGACCGGGTCGTAGAGGCCGCCCCAGTCGTCCCACTGGATAAAGATCGCCGTCGAATTCCAGAACTTGCTTTTGCCTACGGTATTCACGAGGGCCGCAACCCACGAGGGCCCGTAGTCGTCCGGGCAGTTCGTATGATCCGAGTCATCGCAAACGGGCGTGATCCAGGTAAAGTTTGCGAGCTTTCCATGGCGCACGTCGGTTATGAATTTCCAATTGGGCGAGATGACGTCTTTCTTCCAATCCGGACCGTTATATATATGCCGAACCGCTTGATAACTCGACCAAGTTCCGCCGACGCCGCTCGATACGCTGCCGTAACGTCTTGCGTAGAAGCGCCATGAGAGATTCGCCTTGTCGAGCTCGTCACCGAGTGTTTGATAGTCGAAGCATGCTTTTTCGTAACCGGTGACGATGCGCTGCTGTGTGATCATGGGGACTTGGGCTTGCGCGTGATACTCACAACCCCAGTCGCCCAAGGGCAAATCGGCGCTCCAGGCCGCCTGCGCGGCGATGACGTATTGATGCGCGACGAAGCTCTCATCGAGCTGCGACTGAAACATTCTTTCGGCGAGTGCGCCTTCGTGTGCCATATCAAAGTAGGGCTTCGATTGATTGTGGGGCACGTACACGTACTGCGGGTTCTTAAAGTAGCCGTCGCTCCACTCTTGATCGAATCCATTCATACGGCAGTCCGTGCCGGGAAGTTTGCCCGTCCCGTTGCATGCCTCGATCATCGCTCCTACGGAGTGATCGATATCATAGAATGCGCCGAGCTTTGATGGCTGCAGCTTGATGGTCTGGCCTTTTGAGTTCTTTCCTACCTTGACCGTATACGCGCCCGGATAGCCGTAGAACAAATTGTTGAAGCTACGATTCTCCTGGACGATGTAGACGATGTGCTGGATCTTGCCGGCTCCGGTTGCATTGAGTGCGTGCAGCGCGCTGCCGCTCTGCATGTACGGCGACGCGTACGGCAGGCCGGCGGCCCCGTGCGAGCAACCTGCGAGAATCGCTCCGCCGGCGCAGAAGCCCGCGGCGAAGCGACGCAAAGCTGAACAGTTCATCGAAGGCACTCCTAGCTCGACTACAATCCGCCGCCCTTTGAAAGCGGCACGTTCTCCGGCGTCATGACGCGCGCGATGTCGCGGAACATGGCGTTCGCAACCCCCGGCGCCGGTTTGTCCGCTTGGACATCGACCCAAGCGACGATAAATACTCCATCCTTCGGAAAAAAGAAGTTCGCCGTGTTGTAGCCGGGTAACCCGCCGGTGTAGCCATACCACCCGTTGCTGCAGCCAAGCGCGAGTCCGAAAGCCGAGTTTTCAACCCCCGTCGAAATGCAGTTCATGAGCGCGCGATGCGTTTCCGGCGCGCTCGTCTTCCCGCTGACGTAGAGCTCGATCCAGCGCCGCATGTCCGCCATGTCGGAAATCATCGCGCCGGCCGCGCCCATGAGCGAGACGGGAATCGTATTGCTGACGTCTTCCCAGTCGCGATTCTTGTCGAGACCGTAGCCGCGCGCCCACGGATCCGGCATCGCCATCGTTTCGGGATAACTCGTCTGCGTGAGGCTGAAGGGCACGAGCAGTCGTTTGCGGATCTGATCGCCGACGCTGTCGTGCGTAACGTTTTCGATGATCAATCCAAGGATGAGATACCCGGTGTTGGTGTAGTGGTACCCTTGATTCGGCGCGAAGTACGGCTTTTGCGCGACGGCCCAGCCAATCACGGTTCGAGGATCGAAGGTCGTTTGCGGCGTGACGTTCATGCGTTCGAATTGCGGCGTGTTGTACGCTTCGAAGAGTCCGCTGCGCATGTCGCAGAGCTGACGGATCGTAATGTTAGCAGCGTTGGGAATCGTTACGCCGAGCGAGAAGCGGCTGATCGGCTCGTCGAGCGTGATCTTCTTTTCGTCAACGAGCTGCAGAATCACCGCGACGACGAAGGTCTTGGTGTTGCTTCCGATCCGAAAGTGGTCGGAGGCCGTTAAAGGACGGCGCTTCGCCAGATCTGCGTAGCCGAAGGGACGGATGAAGCTGTGGCCCGCGCTATCCCAAACGCCGACGAGAACTCCCGGAACGGGCGTGCGCCCACCGTAGAGCTTGCGATCCCTTTCGACGGCGGCAACGATGGCGTTGCGGATCGCGGGGCTCTCCACCGACGGCTTATCCGAAGCGGCCGGCGCGACGCGAACAAAAAGAAAGCCCACGCTGGCGAGAATGATGGCAGCGAACGCAAATCTCACGCTGGCCGTTACGACGGGCTGCCGCAATGCTCCCCCGCCGGCGATCGCCTCAGTGATAATTTAAGAGGCGTTAATAGGGGAGGCTAGAGCGCTCGAAATGAACGCGTTACCTTGATATGCCGAGCAGCGCTAGTCCGATAAAGACCGTCGTGATCATCGTCAAGGAAAATCACACGTTCGATAATTACTTCGGAACGTTTCCGGGAGCGAACGGGGACGCAACCTTGCCTCAGGCCCCGAATCCTCCGAAGAGCGATCCGAACCACACGCACGAAGCGTGGTTGCGGCGGGCGAGCGGCGCAACGCGCTTAGGTTATAAGGAATCCGACATCCCCGCCTATTTTGCGTACGCGCGGCAGTTCACGATTTGCGACAATTATTTCACGGCCGTCGCAGGCCCGTCGACTCCGAATCACTTGATGCTCATTACGGCGGACTCGCCGCTCATCGACAACCCGAAAACGTATCGGGGGCAGCCCGAGCAAACCTACGATCTTCCATCATTGCCGGATCAGCTGGAGGCTGCCGGTTTGACGTGGGGCAGCTACAGCACCGGCTACCCGTTCAACTTGATAACGAAGCTCGGGACGCGCAACATGAAACCGCAGAGCAGCTTTGCAGCGGACGCGGCGGCTGGACGGCTTCCCAACGTTTCGTGGATCTATGGACCATCAGGTCTCGACGAGCATCCCGTCGCTAACGTGACAACCGGTATGAACTGGACGGTTGGGGTCGTCGAGGCGATTGCGGGCGGACCGCAGTGGGCGCAGGCCGCGATCTTCATTACCTGGGACGACTGGGGAGGGTGGGCCGATCACGTCGATCCGCCGCTGCTCGAAACGTGGACCGACGGCACGCAGTTTTATCCGGGCGGACGAGTCGGTTGCCTCGTCATTAGTCCGTACGCACGCCGCGGCTACATTTCTCACGCGCAACACACGCACGTCAGCCTCGTAAAGTTTTGCGAAGTAAACTTCGGACTTGCGGCGCTCAACCAGCGCGACGCCGCTTCCGACGGGATGGAAGATTGCTTCGATTTCACAAAACCGCCCGACCTTACGAAACCTCGATCAGTATCGTGATACGCGTTAACGTCGCGGCGTATGTCACTCGAGTAAGCGTTGCGCTCTCTTGCGCGTTTCTCATGAGCTGCTCCAGCCGCGCGCCCGTGATGCCTGCGAGCAGCGCAGTTTTGAACTTGAGGACGGTCGCAGGCGGCGACCGTGCAAATTCGGCCGGTGCGCATTGGCGCATCCGCTACAAGTTGGGCGTCACGTATCAAGGCGTTGTTCTGGGGCCGGACGGAGACATCTGGATGTGTGACGGCGGCTTTGGGTCGACCCTCGATCGCTTTCCGCGGCACGGACCTGTGCAGAAATACCAGCTCGGCTACGAGCCTGCACAACTGACGGTCGGCAGCGACGGCGCGTTTTGGCTCACGACCAATGGGTCGACGATTTTGCGCGTGACGACTGCGCTGAAGATCACGGCGTATCCCGTCACCGACTTCCTAGCCGGCGGCATTGTGACGGGAGGCGACGGAAACGTCTGGTTCGTCGAGCAGTTTCATATTGGACGAATCACTCCGCGCGGACAGCTCAAAGAATATCCGATAACTATCGGATCGAAGCAGTTTGAGAGTATCGGCGAGACCGGAATTGCTTGGGGGCCGGACGGCCATTTGTGGTTTGGAGCCTCCGCGTACGGTGACTTCATCGTCAACTTGGACCCCGCGACCGGAGCGATTCGCACGGTTGCTGCAGACGACATTAGCGGCGGTCCGGTGATCGCCGGTCCGGACGGCAACATTTGGTATACCAATGGCTGGACTCGATCGTATCAGACAGCGCTCGTACAGCTCACACCCTCCGGGCAAGCGACGACGTACGATGGGCCGCAAGGGTACATTCAGCCGGGTACGCCGCAGGGAATGATCGCCGGGCCCGACGGTGCGCTCTGGTTCGTCACGCAGCACGTCAGCGGTAGCCGCGTCATCGGAGGCGGGCTGGTGCGCTTCGACATTGGCAAGCACCGATTTACGGCTAACGCGTCGCCTCAGGGCTACGAATGGCAGTGGGCGCCGGCATTCGATAAATCGTCCAACGTTTGGATGTCGGCGAACAATCAGGCTCAGATTTTCCGCCAACGCTAACCGCGGTATGTCGCGATCTGCCAGACGTTGCCGCCGGGATCTTCGATCATCGCGCGGCGGTCGCCGTAGAACATATCGGCCGGCTCTTCGATGGATATTGCTCCGGCTTCGATCGCGCGCCGGTACGTCGCATCGGCATCTTCGACGTACAGATAGAGGAAGCTTGACGTCCGTTCGCGCGGGCCCTCCCCGCTCACCATAACGATCGAGTCGCCGATTTGCATCTCAGAGGGTCTCTCGCCGGCGAACTCCCCGCGCGCTTCAAAGACGTGTTTCAAAAACCGCACGAGTCCCGCGGGGTCGCGAGCCACCAGCCGCGGCGTAATGCTGTGCCAACCATCGGGCTTCCATCCGGGCATTGCACACCTCCATTCTCGACTTCGGAGGAGGTGCTTTTAGCAGTACTTGTTGACAACCTTGAGCGTTGTCGTGCCGATCGGAGAGAGGCTCGCCGTTAATCCTTCAAAAACGACATAGGCCGTTCCGCACTGATTTATACCGACGACGGAGCTTGCGTCGAACTGGGTGTATCCCGTCTGCACTATATTGCAGACGGAACCGGAGCCGATGCAGTCGCTGGCGATGATGACGGCGATGGCGACGCCAGGGCCGCTTACCGTCACGCTCACGTTGCCGCCGTCCTTACTCGTCAACTTGGCGGGACACGGCTTGACCTTTACGCCGAACGCGCCATAGCAGCCGAGAGCGTGGTGCGGATATGCCAGAGACGACGTCGCCTGGCGAGACGGCGGCACGATCGAACCTCCGGCTTGCGAACCCTGCTGACTCGCCGCGCAGCCGCTCATGAACAGAACGATGCCGGCGATCGCCCCGAACGTTTTGAAATTCATCATTGCCCGACTCGCCTTTCAGTAATCTAGTAGTTGTCGTTCGGACCGCTGTCGTTTTCGAGCTGCTTGACCAAAACGTACGGCTTCGTAATCAGCTTGATCGGTTTGAACGCGGGCGGGGTTTGATAGAAGTCAAAGCAGTCGGAGAGATCGTCGGCATATTCGTCGCGTTGGCCTAACGACGGCAAGCCAAAGGTTTCTTCCGTAAACTTCAAGATGCTGCCGAACTCGTGCGGCACGGTTGAGACGTATCCGTGCTTCGACCAAGCCGAAACGACGAGCAGCGGAACGCGAAAGCCCAAACCCAGGAAACCGTATTCCTGTGGCACGACGTGGTCGTACCAACCGCCCCAATCATCCCACGTTACCAAGACGGCCGTATTCTTATAGTAGCTGCTCTTGCCAACCGCGTTCACCACGTAGGCGACCCATGAAGGACCGTGGCCGTCGTTGAGCTGCGGATGGTCTGAGGCCAACGCCGGCGAGTTCACCCACGATACGGCGGCAAGTTTGCCCTTTTTGATATCCTGAACGATTCGAAGCGGTTGGTCGACCGTATCGGCGTTCCAATCGGCGCCGAAACGAATATGTTGAACGGCGTCGTACGGATCTGGCAGCAACTCGACGCCGTACTTCGTGCCCGGCGTGGTGTAATAGCGCCACGAGAGGCTAGCCGCATCGAGTTCATCGCCGAGCGTTTGGTAATCGAAACACGGATAGACATTCTGCGTGGAGCCGTTGACGTAGACCGGCACCGTGGTGGATGGCGGCGCGTCGCAGCCCCACGGCTCGACATCGGTCGGATCGTCGTACGCGCCCGCGGCTTGACCGGCGATGAGATATTCGTGGCCCGGGAAACTCGGCCCGTTTTGCGACGCGAACATGTGGTCGCCGAGCGTAAATTCGTGCGCGATATCGAAATACGGACGTACTTCCGATCGCACGACGTATTGATATGGCGCAAGCGCAGTGCTCGGCGGGGACGTCGGGACGAGATCGAAGCCGTCATTCTTACCGCCGTCATACTCGGTAACGAAATCGGCGTGCGTGTGGCCGAGGTCGTAGAGCTCGACCAGATGGCCCGGCTTCAGCGGGACGACCTTTCCGTCGTGGGTGAGCCCGGTCTTCGCATAGTCGGAGCCGGGAAAGCCGTGAAACAGATTGTCGAACGTTCGATTCTCTTGGATGAGAATGATGATGTGCTGGATTTTCGAGCCCGATGGAGAGCTCGGAGCGCCGGGCGCCGTGCCGCCTGCACCATTCGCCGTGATTGGTATGGACGATCCGGTCGAACACGCGCTTAATAGGCCGGCGATTACGATCAGGACGATGCTGCGGACGGCGCTCACGCTGACCTTCCTTTCGGAATGCTTACTGTTGTCGTTTACTGTAGCAATCGCAAGATAAAGCTTGCTTTAAACTACGCATGGGTCTCCTCGCTACCTGTCGGTCGTCGCACTGACGGAACCGCCGATCGTCAGCGTTTGGGCGAAAGATCGACGGATTCCAGGATGCATTCTTAATCGCAGTTAACGCGATTGCAATTGCGTACAATCGCGACGTTTTGTTTTCAGATTGCGATGA
>JAFAOZ010000109.1 GCA_019247395.1 Vulcanimicrobiota bacterium
GCAGGGACATTTCGCGATACGATTGCGCGTGTTTGGTCAAGTCATCGTAAACGATGAGAACGTCTTTGCCCTCATACATCAGCTCTTCGGCCATCGCGCAACCCGCGAACGGCGCCAGCCAGCGAAGCGCTGCCGCTTCCGAGGGGCTGACGGCGACGATGGTGGTGTACTCCATCGCGCCTTTTTGCTCGAGCACTTGGGCGAGTGCCGCAACCGTCGAGTTTTTCTGACCGATGGCGACGTACACGCAGAAGACTCCGCGCCCGCGCTGATTGATGATCGTGTCCACCGCCATTGCGGTCTTTCCGGTGGACCGGTCGCCGATGATCAGCTCGCGTTGACCGCGGCCGATCGGAATCAGTGCGTCGATTGCACGAATGCCGGTTTGCAGCGGCTGTTTGACGGGTTGACGCTGGACGACGCTCGGCGCAATGTTCTCGATCGTACGAAACCGCGAGGTCTTGATCTCGCCCTTGCCATCAATCGGCTGGCCGAGCGGGTTCACGACACGTCCCAACAGTGCGTCGCCCACGGGAACCGACGCGATTCGCCCGGTGCGGCGGACCGTGTCGCCCTCCTTGATCTCGACGTCGGGGCCCATGATGACGACGCCGACGTTATCCTCTTCGAGGTTCAGCGCGACGCCCTGCAGACCGTTGGCAAACTCCACCAGCTCCGACGCGCGCACGCCGCGTAATCCGTAGATGCGTGCGAGGTTCGCGCCGACCTCGATGACGGTTCCAACTTCGTCTTGTTGTATTCCGCTTTTGAACTGCTCGATTTGCTGTTTGAGAATACCGGCTATTTCGTCAGCGTTTATCATTCGTCAACTTTCCGTGGTTCTATGTAGTTTGCAAAAGCTCGCGTGCGAGCGTTTCCAGACGGCCCGCGATGCTGTCGTCGATACGGCGATCACCCATCATGATGCGCAGGCCGCCGATTAACGACGGATCGACGACCTCCGTAACCTCGAATTTCTTTCCATAGACCTGCTCGAGCCGCGCGACCAAATGCTGGAATTCGCTTCGATCGAGCGGACGCGCCGACTCGAGCGTCATGGGCTCGACGCCGCGTCCCGCCCGCTCCAACGCGAGATATTCGGCGACGATCGCCGGCAACAATGATTCGCGGCGCTTGCGAACGAGCAGCAAGACGCTATGGAGCGCGACCGGGTGCATCTTTCCATCCAGTATTTCGAGAAGCGCGCGCTCTTTGGCGGGCCGATCGATCACCGGCGAAACGAAAAACTCGTGGGCGAGGCCGGGCGCGGAGAGAACTTCGGAAACGCTTCGCAGATCGGCGGAGACGCGCTCGACCGCGTTTTGCTCGCGAGCGAGTCCGGCGATAGCGAGCGCGTACCGTCGCGCGAGCGTCTGATTAACCATGCGTCGCCGGCTCGAGCGAACCGGTAAAGCGCTGCACGAAGCGCGCATCGAGATCCGGACCGACGCGTTCCATGGCGTCGTGGCGGGCCTGGGCTAGGGCCGCCTCGAGCATCTCGTCGCGCAGACGGTGCCGTGCCGCTGTTAGCGCGCGGTCGAGCTCGCGCTCAGCGTCGGCCAACGTGCGTCTGCCGGCCTCCTCGGCTTCATTGAGCAACAAATCGCGCTCGTGTTCGGCTCGCAGGCCGGCGCGCTGTTCGATGAGTTGCGCATCGTGCCGGGCGGTTTCGATCTCGCCGCGGAGCGTCTCCAATGCGCCTTTGACCTCGTCGCGATGGCGTTCGGCGTCGGCGATTTGGCGGTTGCTGCGCTCTTTCGCCGCCATGACGACGGGCATGACCCAGCGGAACCACATGAAGATCAGCGCCGCAGTGAACACGATCGACGAAACGACTTGACTCCACAGCGCGATCTGGAGATACTGCTGCGCTTCGCTCACGGCGTAGCCTCGGGAATAACGCGCTCGAGCATCAGATCGGCCAGCTTGCGCACTGCCGCACCCTCGCCGGCGCGAGCCGCGCCGAGCTGCGCCGCGGCGTTCCGCTGCGCTTCCTCGATGATCTCCTGCGCTTGCCGTGCGTATCGGCTCGACGTTTCGGCGGCTTCGTTCGACGCGGTCGCCCGCGCCGCGGCTACGTGGTGTTCCGCCTTGCGTCGGGCGTCGGCGCGGATAGCCGCGGCCTCTTCGCGCAGCTCGCGCGCTTGGCCCTGATACCGCTCGTAATCCGAAGCCAAGGCATCGATGTACGCGCGGCGTTTTGCGATCGCGCGTCCGACGGGCCGCAAAAATACGACGTTCAACAGCGCGAAGAAGATCGCGAAGTTGATCAGCTGAACGATAGCCGTGCCGTCGAGCGAGAGGAACATTGCGCTCTTTAGTGACCCATCACTTTGGCCATGAGCGCGGCCAACGGTGCCAAGCCGAAGATCATGTAGAACGCGAGACCCAGCGCGATGATCGGAAAGGCCTCCAGCACGCCGACACCGAGAAACAAAAACGTCATGATGTTCGGACGGGCTTCGGGTTGACGCGCGATCGACTCGACCGCTTTGCTCGCGACGATACCGTCGCCGATGGCCGAGCCGAACGCGACGCCGGCAACGATGATGCCGAACGCCAGAAGGGTAAATGCTGCGACTAACGCTTCAGGACTCAAGAGCGTAACCTTTCTTACTTAATGACTTTCGCCGATAGCCAGCGAGAAGTAGACGATTGCCAGCAGAGTGAAGACGAACGCTTGGACGGTGCCTACGAAAAAGTTGAAGAATTGAATGAAGAAGGGCACGACGGCCGCCGCGAGCGAGAGATTGAAGAATCCGATCGAGATGCGGTCTTCGATGATCGACGCAACAATCATGAAGAGCAGCTCGCCGACGAAGATGTTGAAGAACAAGCGGGCCGCGAGGGTGAGCGGCCGCGAAAACTCCTCGATGAGGTTGATCGGAAGCAGCCACGCAAACGGCTGGACTAAATGCTTAGCGTGCGAAACCGGAAACAACAGCCACGTTCCAAGCCAGACCGCGAGGGCGAGCGGGACGGTGGTATTGAGGTCGGCGGTCGGTGAACCAGTGTGAAACCCGAGTGCCTTGAAGGGGAGAGCGACGAATCCGAACTGGTTGAGCAAGAAGATGAAGACGAAGAGCGCGATAAAGAACGGAACGAAGGGCTCGCCGCGCTTCCCGAGGGTGCTTGTCGCCAGATCCGCGACGTAGTTCACGACGCCCTCGACGACAACCTGACGTTTCGTCTGATTGGGGGTGCGGTAACTCGCACCGACCCACGCAAAGAATGCCAGCGCAAGCGCCATGACGATCCAGGTCGTCACGATCGTATCGGCATGCACGGGTCCCAGCACCGGTAGGTGCCACAGGATGTGCTCGCCCAAGTTTTCTTGCACGAAGGTGTTCTCGTTCTACTTTCGCTCGAATGCGCGTACCGCGCCAACCGCAAACAACGCTAACGGGAGAAAAAAACCGGCGAAATACCACGCCATCGACCACCACGGCCCGTGCACGGCGAACGCCACCGGGACTATACCGAAGACGCCGATTCGCAGGAAACTACTTAAGACGAAGAGCCCTACGCTCCGGTTCTTCAAGAGCCATTCGCCGCTGCTCCCCGTTAGCTGGGCGTTGAGCACTCCGCACAACCCGCCGGTTGCTAGCGCCAATGCAGGGAAAGGAAGCCAGCGGACCACCAAAAGCGCCACGACGGCGACGCTGACCAGAGACCAGATCGAGACTACCCGTTTGAGTGCAAGGTAAGCAGCGAGATCGGCCGCCGCGTCGGCGTCGCTGTAGCTACGCCCGCTGCGTTTATCCTCCTGCATTGAGACTAGATCGATCGCATCAGCAAACGGTAGGCCGAGTATCCGCCGAGCGCGAGCCCGACAAAGAGCCCGGCAGCCGCGAAGATCGGCGCCCGCATGCGGTCACCCAGCCAGAGGCCGGCGAAGAGTCCCGCAAGGGTCGTCACCGCGAACGTGGCGCCGGCAGCCAAGACCGGCGCGACGGCCCTCATGCGGCAAAGGGCTCGGGATAGGCGGCGCCCCTCAGGCGCGCCAGCAGCCAGTCCGCGATTCGGCCGCCCGCACGCCCATCGCCATAGGGATTAACCGCCTGGGCCATGGCGGCATATGCCGCCGAATCGGTCAGCAGCCGTTGCGCGGCACCGACGATTCGTTCGGGTCGATGGCCGACCAGCTCGAGCGTCCCGGCTGCGAGCCCTTCGGGACGCTCGGTCTCGTCGCGCATCACCAAGACCGGCTTACCAAGGCACGGCGCTTCTTCTTGAAGACCGCCGGAATCGGTCAAGACGAACGTACAGGCTTTGACCGCCGCGACCATTTCGGCGTAGTCAATCGGCTCGACCAAGGTCACGCCGGGGACGCCGGCGAGCACCTCGTGCGCAACCGGCGCCACGCGCGGGGAGGGATGGACCGGCCAGTAGAGCTGCGCTCCTGCCCCGAGCTGCGCGATATCGCGCAGCGCCCCGGCGATCTCGCGCATATATGGATGATTTTCACGCCGGTGTGCCGTGATGACGATGATCGGCCGGCTCGAATCGATCTCGTTCCATCGCGGAGGGGCCGCCAGATCCGAGCGCGCCGCCGTCTCCAAAAATGCGTCGATCACCGTGTTTCCGGTCACGACGATGTCGGCGGCGGTCACGCTTTCTTGCAATAAATGCTCGCGAGCCAGCGGTGTCGGCGCAAAGTGGTACGATGCGATCGCTCCGGTGATGCGGCGGTTCATCTCTTCCGGGTATGGCAGCCAGCGATTTTTCGTTCGCAATCCCGCTTCGACGTGCCCCACGGGTACGCGTTGGTAAAACGCTGCGAGCGCAGCGGCGCTGCTCGTGGTCGTGTCGCCATGCACCAGCACGACGTCGGGCCGCGCCTCGCTTAGCACCGGCTCCATGCCGACGAGAACCTTCGTCGTAACGTCCGTCAGCGTCTGATCTTCCGTCATGACATTGAGGTCGTAATCCGGCGTGATGGCGAAGAGCGCCAGCAAATCGTCGAGCATCTTGCGGTGCTGCGCGGTGACGCAGACGAGATCGTCGATCTCAGGATGCCGGCGCAGGGCATGGACCACGGGCGCCATCTTAATCGTGTCGGGCCGCGTCCCGAAGACGCTCAGGACGCGCAAACGCTCACCCATCGGAATGCCTTACGTCGCGTGACGGAAGACGTGCGTGAACTCACCCGAGAAGGCGAGTGCGACCGCGCCGAGCACGAAGCAGACCGCATAGAGCAGCAGCACCGCTTGTCGGACGTTGAGACCGAAACGAAAGATGAGCTGGTGGTGGAAGTGTCCGCGGTCGGCTTCCGTGATGCGTTTGCCGCTTCGCGCGCGCCGCACGATGGCGACCGCAGTGTCGAGAACCGGCAGCGCCAGCACCAACAGCGGCACCACAACGCTGATCGCGATCGCCGTCTTGCTCGCGCCGATAATGGAAACGGTCGCGAAGACGTAACCGATGAAAAGCGATCCGGCATCACCGAGAATGATTCGGGCCGGATTGAAGTTATAGGGCAGGAAGCCGAGCGCCGAACCTGCGAGCGCGACGACCACCAGCGCCACGACGGGGTTGCCGTGCACGACGGATATCACGAATAAAAAGAGGCTCGATATTGCGGCGACGCCGGTAAGCAGGCCGTCCAGCCCGTCCAGAAAGTTAATCGCGTTCATCATCCCGACGTACCAGAGCAGCGTCAGCGGCACGCCAAGCCAAAGTGGAAAGTCGATCCAGTTGGTTCCCGGATTGTGATCGAACGGATTGTTCACGCCGGGGATGACAAATCCGTACAGCATCGAGATCATCGCGACGA
>JAFAOZ010000165.1 GCA_019247395.1 Vulcanimicrobiota bacterium
CGAACCGACACTTCGGAACGAACCGAAGAGCGCGTACTGCTGATTAACGAAGCCGCCACCCGCATCGAGCCAGTTACCCTGGCTCGGATCGAGCACGTTCGTTCCGCGATCCGTGGCATAGTTCGCGTACGCCGAGAGATATTTGCCGTTGAACCAACTAACGCCGAGCTCGTCCGCGACGTCCCTCACGCCCGGGATGTTGGCCAAGACGTGCTGGAAGGCCGCATTCCAATGGTTGTCGTCCGAGGTGTAGTTGAGAGCGGCCGCGGCGTCGCTGCGACCGTCGCCGATGGCGTCGAATGCCGCGAGGCCGAAGGCGCCCTCTTTTCCCTCGAACGCGTAGCCTTGTGCCGGCGTTGGAATCGAAGGTGTATAGAGCGTCGTCCGAAAGCCGCTGCAGACGTCGCAGTTGAAGTTGTTGTAGTACGGCGCCGCCTGCGTAAAGAACGGACGAACTTCGGAGTACACGCGTTGGTAGACCGTCGGGGAAATCGACTGCTGATCGATCTCGACATTTGAATAATCGGGATGAAGCGTCCCGAAAATGGCGGCCGTTTGCGCGACTGGGATCGAGAAATCGGCGCCCACGCGCGACGTGCTTCCGCCGATCGGTGCGCTCGCTAGTTCGCCGAGCGCATACATCCCTACGCGCGGTCTAGGAACCGGCGGCCTGGCCAGCGTCGGAATGCTCAGAAGTCCGGCGCGCGCCGGATCGTCGGGATTGTTCTGCGCCTCATCGTACGACCACACGTTCATTTCGCCCGACGAGCGGACGTATCGGACGAGCTGGGCGTGCCACGTTCCCGGATGTGCGCCATGAATGACCGCGACCGGTATCGCCATCGTGACGACATATCCGCCGGAGGTCGCTTCGCCGTGCGATTCCCAGGCGGGCGCAAACGCGGTGTTCTCGCTCGACGCCTCATTGTGGGCGCCGTTGGGATTCGATTCGAACTGATATTGAAAGCCCGCCGGTCCCGTCGGCCAGAGATCGACCCAAACGGCGTCGTCGGTCCATGCGATGCCGCCGTTGATGTTGCTGCCGCCGGCGACGGTGTCGTCGCTATGCTGCGCCGCCATCAACGGCTCACTCTGCTTCGCGTCGAATCGTACGTACAAGAACTTTCCATCGGTCGAGATATGCACGGTCGTTTCGTCTTTCGCGAGCCGCGCATGACCGACGTCCCATCGCAGTTGAGCCGATGCGCTGACGTTCCAGGCCGTAACCGGCGCGCTGGGCTGCAGCGGCGGCGCCGTCGCATGCGGCACGGTGATTGCGGCGGCAATCACGACAGAATCGCTCCATCCAGGTTCGAGCGCGTCCCCCGTCGCAGCGTTGCGGCATCGACCGGCTCGCAGCTCCGCGGCCGGTCGGAATTATTGCAAATCAAGACGCCGCGCAGATCGGTGCCGCGCACGTCGGCGCCCCGCAGGTCGGCACATCCGGCCTTTCCGTTGTCATTGCGCGAGCAGAGCCGCGCCCCGCGCAAATCCGCACCGCGCAGATCCGCTCCGGAAAAATCGGCGCCTTCCAAGCCGTCGTGCGAGAAATCGAGGCCCGCAAGATCGTCGCCGTGGAAATCCGACCCGATGAAGTTTGTTCCGCGTAGGCGCGCGCCGCTCAATCGTGCGCCGCCCAGATCCACCCCGGTCAAGTTTGCGCCGCTCAAATCCGCGCCGCGAAGGTCCGCTTCTTCAAAGTCGACTCCGGTGAGGTTTGCATTGCGCAGATTGGCGTCGCGCAAATTTACACGAGCGAAATCGACGCCGACATACCGAGCGTTCGAAAGATCGGCTCCGTGGAGATCTCTTCCGGCGAAGCTGCAGCCCGTGCAGTTTGCCGGAAGGCCGAGCACGGCGGCCAGGAGCATCGAAATCATTGTTTCCTCCAGTCTTCACAGCATCGAGAAGGACGCAGGGAACCAAGCCTCATGCGCGAGGCCGCTTTTTGGGAATGGGGATTATTGCGCGCGCTAGCGCGCTGCCGTCACGTTACGGCGGAGAATTCTCCTCTGAAAAATTCGAACCGGTAATCTTCGTCTTCGATAGATTGACGTGACTGAGATCGACGCCGGTGAGCTCGCAGCTCGTCAGCGTCGCTCCGCTGAGGTTCGCACCGTTAAGCGTCGCTTTGGTGAAATCCGCGCCGTCGATCCGTGCACCGCTGAAGTTCACGTTCGTGAGGTTCAAGTTGGTGAAGTCGCAGTGCGCGATGTGTGCGCCGCTAAAATCCGCGCCGCTTAAGTTTGCATTTGCGAAATCGCAGCCGGAGAGGCGTGCGTTCCGGAACGAGGCGCCTTCGAGATTGGCACTAGAAAAATCGGTACCTTCGAACGAACTGCCGGAGAAATTGACGCGCTCGAGATTCGCTTTCGAAAAGTCTGCGCCGCTGTAGTTTCCTCCATGGAGGTCGCGCCCGGCCCAGTTCACCCCGCTAAAGTCGCAGTGCGTGCACGACTTCGCCTGTGCGACCGCGGTGCCGTAGCCCGTCGCAACGGCAACACTTCGGCTCACCGAGGAGCTGACGCTGCGGTTGATATTCTCCACGAGCCCTTTCGTGTCGACCGTGGGGATGTTGAGCTTCATACCGGGGACGTCGACGTGCATTCCGGGTACGTTGACGTGCACGGCCGGAACCTCGACGTGCGTCGCCGGTGCGTTGACGTGAACCGCAGGTACCTCGACGCGCGTCGCGGGCACCTCGACGTGCGTCGCCGGCGCGTTGGCATGGGTCGCGGGCACGTTCACATGGACGGCCGGAACTTCGACGTCCTTTTTCTCGATTTCGACGACCGTCTTCGGCACCGTCACCGCCGTTTTGGGAACGTTGACGTGCACCGGCGGAACGTAGACGTGAATCGGAGGGATCGTAATCGTCGTGACGCACGAGGCGGCAACCGACGGCGCGACGAGCGCAATGACCATCGCGATTGCAACGACCATCGCAACCGCCGCACCGGCGGGCGCTGGCGCGAGATTCGTCGCGATGTTACGTCCCGCGCCGAGCAGCCGCTCGATGCGCAGCGAGATGTGCTTGCGGGTCGCAAAGACGCCGGGCGCCGGAATCGGATTGCGCGGCCACGCGGCGGATTCGGCCATCTTCGTGAGACACAGCGCATAGGGCCGAACCGTCCCGACGAACGAGAGCACCCAATCGTCGCACGCAACTTCGCGCTCGAGGTCCAGCTGCTGACCAATGAAAAGCGCGGCGGGATTCCAGCCGAGCAGCGCGTTGATGATGCGTTGGAGTCCGTTCGTCCAGTCGTCCGCCCGGCGCAAGTGCGCGAGTTCGTGCAAACAAATCTGATCGACTTCCGGCTCGCTGAGCCGATCGAGCAACGACCGCGGTATCAGGATCATCGCATCGAAGAGCCCGACGGCGACCGGGACGTCGGTTTCATCGCTGACGCACAGCCGCACGTCGCGCGTGCCCTTGTTCGCGCGCAGCCATTGCGGCATTGCATCACGATATTCCACCGGAAGAGGCAACGCGTCGCGTTTGAGCTGCTCCAGACGGAAAAGCCCAATGGCAAGCCGCGTCAGTGCGTAGAGCGCAAGAATGAGCCAGAGCCCGAAAATTCCGATTGCGACCGGAGCGGGCAGCGTCACCCGCAGCCGCTCGGGCATCTTAGAGACGGCTGCGGGCGACGCCGCCGGCGTGGCACTCCGGGTGTGCGCCGGCACGGCCGGCACCGGAGCGCTCAACCTCATGGCGGCGACCGATGTGCTCTGCGTTTTCGTCGCGGGCTGCGCTGCCGTAAAGAAGGCGAGTGTGGTAGCGACCGGCACGATAATGGCGGCCGCCAGCGTGGCACTCCAAACGACGTAGCGCGTCGCGGCGTTGATCTTCGGCCAGGCGCGCAACAGCAGCCAAACGCAGACGACGAGCAGCGCGTCTTGCCAAAGCGCATTGACGACCGTTGCCGACAGCGCGCTTGCGAAAGTTACAAATCCTTGCTCTAAGGCGGTCATGGCTTTTCCTCGTACTGCTCGATCAGTGCTCGCAGCCGCCCCAGCTCATCGTCGGACGGCCGTTCCGTCTCGATCAAGCGTAGCGCAAGCGTGCCGGCGCTGTTGTCAAAGAATCTTGAAAGAAGGTGTCCGACGGCGTGACCTGCCGCTTCTTCGCGGGCGATGAGCGGGCGGTAGATGTAGGCGCGTCCCGCTTCTTCGTGCGCCACGTACCCTTTTCGCTCGAGGATGCGCATGGTCGTCAGAACGGTGTTGTAGGCGATGGGCGGAGGCGGCAGAGCAGCCGTCACGTCGGCGACCGTTGCCTCGCCCCTCAGCCACAACACGTCCATCAGGCGCAGCTCGGCTTCGGTGAGCGTGTTGGAGCGGCGTCGCGCCATCGTTAGCGCTCCAGCCCCGGGCCCCAGCCGTGAAAGACGCGGCCGGGAGCGAAGTGGTCGGGAAGGCGGACCCGCGTGCGGGCGGTCACCGGAACTTCGGAGTCTAGGACGTCGGGCTTGCGTGTCATGGTGGGCCTCCTACGGTCTACTAAAGATTTAGTTGCATCATACCGGCTCCAATCCGAGTTGTCAACTAATTATTTAGGATTAAAGTCGGGCAAGGGACGGCCGCGCCGCCGCCCGCATCTGCGGGAATGCGGAATCCGCCTGCCAATAAGGGAGGCTGATTCATCGTTTGTATTTCGATCAGGAGAAGCATTTGTTGGTAACGGCGCGCTTTGCGCTTGTATTTCTCGCCGTCGGCTCTCTGGCGGCATGCGGCCCGGGCACTCCCATCTCCAGCGGCACTCCGACGCCCGCTCCGACGCTCTCGCCGGCCGTCACCAGTCAATATCCGATTCCCACGGCCTCCAGTAAGCCGATGGGCATCGCACTCGGCGCCGACGGCCTGCTCTGGATCACGGAATTCGCAACCAGCAAAATCGGCCAGCTCGCGCGCAACGGAAAAATTTCCGAGAACGTGACGCCGACGCGCAAATCCGGCCCGCTCGGCATTGCCTCCGGACCGGGACCGAGCCTGAACGTTTGGTTCACGGAAGCGAATGTCGCACAAATCTCCGAGATCACGCTCTCCGGACCGCCCTACATCGAATACACGTTACCGGATCCGTCCGCGCGGCCGCTCGGTATCGCGCTCGGCGCCGACGGTAATATGTGGGCCACCGATCCCGGAACCAACTCCATTTGGAAGATTCAGCCGATCAAAGCAAAGCCGCACATCAAGTTTACGCAGTATCACCTGACCGGCAACGCGCAGCCGATGACGATCACCAATGGTCCCGACGGCGCGCTCTGGTTCACCGAGCCGGGCACGAATAGTATCGGGCGGCTTCCGATCAGCGGAAGCCCCTTGAACGAATACAAGATACCTACGCCCAACTCGGGCCCCGCCGGCATCGCACCCGGAAATGACAACGGATTGTGGTTCCTCGAGCAAAAGGCGAAGAAGATGGGCCGGATGGCAACCAATGGGACCGTGACTGCCGAATATCCGCTCAACGGCGCCATGACGCCGAATCAGCTCGTGCAAGGTATCGACGGCAACTTTTACTTCACCGATACTGCGCTCAATAAGATCGGGCAGTTCTTCTTCCGCGGGCACCGGGTCGCGTTCTATCACATCCCGACTGCGAACTCGCAGCCGACGGCGCTAACGCTCGGAGAAGATAGCCAAGTCTACTTCGTCGAGACGGCGGGCAATAAGATCGGCCAGTTCCGCTACTTCAACGTTTAACTATGTGTCATCCTGAGCCGGGCGCGCTTCGACTTCGCTCAGCACAGGCTCCGCGCCCGTGTCGAAGGACGGCCTTAACTCGGCAAGCCGCGTAACGCCGGCGGCCGCGCTCCCGATCAAGAAGTAGCGCGCGTCTACGCGCACTACGTGTAACGCGGCGTGCTGCGACAGCATCGCCGACTCGAGCACGTCCACGCGCCGGCCGCGGCGCGCAA
>JAFAOZ010000284.1 GCA_019247395.1 Vulcanimicrobiota bacterium
AGCGAGGCTTCCGGCGTCACCCCGAGGGCGCCGATCCACCCTAGCGCCGCCAGCATCGCAAGCGAGCTCAGGACTACTTTTCCGGTGGAGATCAGCAAGACGCCCCAGTCTATCCCGGTGACGAGACGCGCGATGACGAGCAACAAAAGTACCGCTTGCATGCTTTGGCTCAACGAGTTGGCTAGTAGGAGCCCGCGCGCGCCCAGGCTTGGCAGCCAAATCATCGAGAGCAGCACGTTGATGACGACCGTGACGACGGAGACCGTAACCGGCCAGAGCGTTTCGCGGCACGCAAAGCAGCAGCGCGTCAAAACCACGTTTGCGGCAAGCGCGATCAATCCGATTGCCGCGTACGGCAGCAGCGAAGCGGTTAAATCCGTCGCGCCTGCTTGAAACGTACCCCGCTCGAAAAGCGCTTGGATCATCGGGTGCGCGAGAACGATCAGCGCGCAGACCGACGGGATCGTGATGAAGTTGACCAGCCGCAGTCCGGTGACGACGCTGCGCGCCACGCCGCGGCGATTTTCTCGCGCAAACTGCGCGGCGAGTAAGGGGAAGATAACGGTGGCAATCGCGGCGGCGAAGATCTGTTGGGGAAAGTTCACGAGCTTCGTCGCGTAATTCATCCCGGCGATATAACCCGGCGCCAGCGTCGAAGCAAAAAAACGGTCGAAGAACAGCGCGAGCTGGCCGGCCGCGGAGCCTACGATGATGGGGCCGAGCAAGACCCAAATCTTCGGCAGGCCCGGATGCCGCAGATCGATGATCGGGCGGTACCGGCCAATGGAGAGAAACGACGGAACCTGCACCAGCAGCTGCGCGGTCAAGCCGAGCGCCGTTCCCAAAACCAGCGCGAAGATGCCCATGCCGTGTGCCAGTAAGACGACGCAGAGAATCGTTACGGTGTTGACGGCGACGCCGACCAATGCGGCGGCGCGAAAACGATGGTAAGCGTTGAGCATCGCGGAGAGCACGCCGCTCAAGCTCACCGCAACGATGCTCGGCATCAACCAGCGCGTCATTTTGATCGCGACGGCCATCTGCGGCGCCGGGAAACCATGCGCGATGATCGGCACGTACCAGCGCGCCGTAAAGAACCCGACGACCGCGCACGTCGTCAAGACGATTGCCAGCATATTCAGGACCGTGCTCGCAAGCCGCCATGCTTCTTCTTCTTTGCGATGCGCGAGGTACTCTGAAAAGGTTGGGACGAGCGCGCTCACGAGCGCGCCGTTGAAGACGCCAAACAGAATCGTCGGAATCGTCGCCGCCGCGAGGAACGTGTCCATCTCCCAACGCGTTCCGTAATAGCGCGCGCTCACGACCTCGCGCAAGAAGCCGAGCAGTGTCGATGCAAAAGTCGCGCCCATAATAAAGAGCGTGGAGCCGGCAATCGAAATGCGATGGCGCGGACGGAGCTGCGGGACGACGCGAAGGTGAGGCGTTGGCCTAATGTGCGCCATTCCTCCGCATGACGGCCGGAATCGTCTTCGCGACGATCAGGAGATCGCCAAGCGGCGTCCACTCGTCGACGTAGCGATTATCCAGTTCCATCCAATGCTCGAACGAAACACCGCTGCGTCCGTTGATCTGCCAGAGGCACGTAACGCCCTGCGGCACGCTGAGGCGACGACGCGCAACGGCGTCATAGTGTTCGACCTCGCTTGGCAATGCCGGTCGCGGACCGACGAGCGCCATCTCGCCGCGCACGACATTGATCAGGTTTGGAAGCTCATCGATGCTGGTGCGGCGCAGAAAGCTTCCGAGCGGATGCAGCCGTGGATCGTTGCGAATCTTGAAGACCGGCCCATCGACCTCGTTGAGGTGCATGACGCTCTGGCGCATGGCATGCGCGCCGTTCACCATCGTGCGAAGCTTGAACATTTTGAAACGGCGGCCATGCATGCCAACGCGTTCCTGCGCGAAGAACGGCGTGCCGCCGGTAACGCACGCGATCGAGAGCGCGGCAAGCGCGACGACGGGCGCCGTCACGATTAGAAGAAGTACGCCGAGAACGACGTCGATGCCGCGCTTGAGCGCGTGCCACCAGACCGGAACTCGACGCCCGGTCGGAATTGCCATCGCAATCCGCACGGCGTTCATGGCAGCAGCGCCTCTCTGACGGTTCTCCCCACTAAGTCGAGCCCTTCGACGTCCGGCAGCACGCTGCCGCCTTTCCCGTTGACCGTCAGATGGACGAACGGCACGTACTCCCGGGTGTGATCGGTGCCCGGCGCGGTGGGATCGCATCCGTGATCCGCAGTCAAGATCACCTCGTCGCCGGCGCGCAAGCGCGCCTCGAGACTCGGCAACATGGCATCGAGTTCTTCAAGCGCCCGCGCATATCCGCGTGCGTCGCGCCGATGACCGTATTTCGAATCGAAATCGTTGAGGTTGGTAAAGACGAAACCGTGGTCAACCGTTTCGAGCAATGCGTACGTTCTCTCCATCGCGTCGCGGTTGTCGGCCGCCCGAATCGATGACGATATCCCACGCCCGCAGTAGATATCCGAAATCTTGCCTACTGCATACACGCCCACATACCCGGTCCGGAGCTCGTCGAGCAGGTTCGGGGGCGGCTCGATTGCATAGTCCCGTCGATTCGGCGTCCGTCTGAAAGCCCCCGGTTCTCCCACAAACGGGCGGGCGATGACCCGGTTGACGGCATGCGGAGATCGCAGCATTTCACGGGCTTTCTGGCTCCATTCATAGAGCCGGTTCAGCGGCACGATCGCTTCGTGTGCAGCGATCTGAAAGACCGAATCGGCCGACGTATAGAGTATCGGGCGGCCGGTTTGGACGTGCGCGGCACCGAGCTCTTCGATAATCTCGGTGCCCGACGCGGGCTTGTTGCCCAGCGGCGGCTTGCCTGTAATTTGCGTAAATGCGTCGACGACGTCCGCCGGAAACCCATTCGGATACGTGGGGAAGGGGATCTCGGTGATGACTCCCATCATCTCCCAGTGGCCGGTAATCGTATCTTTTCCGCGACTCCGCTCGCGCAGTCGCGCCAAGCGCGCGCACGGCGATTCGGCGCCGCGGAGGCCTGGAATATCGGTAAGCGCACCAATTCCGAGCCGCTCCAGATTGGGAAGATGCAGCGTTCCGACGCTGCGAGCGACGTTGCCGATCGTGTTTGCACCTGGTGCGTCGCCGTACTCCGGCGCGTCTGTAAGCGCGCCAATACCTCCCGAATCGATGACGATTGCGACCACGCGCTTCATCTGCGGCCGAGTCTTTCCCTCAAGGAGTCGGTTCTTACTCTCCAAAAAAGTGGGCCCGTGCCACGAATTGCGGTTTCGGCGGCGTTCGTAACGCTGGTGTGTTTGTTCGCCTGCGGCACTGCCCGCGCCGCAACACCCTCGCCGTCACCCGCTCCGTCGCAATCGCCGGCACCCCCGCGAACGGTACTCTATCTCGACGCGACGCGGCTCGACTTCTATTACAATCAATTTTTAATCGAGGGAGACGGTAAGGTTCGGCTGCGCACCAGCGACGGTTATAGCGTGACCGGCGATTCGTTCACTATGGATCTGAAGCTGAACCGCTTCATGGTCGCGGGACACGTCACGCTGCACGATGCGACCGGCACGGTGCACGGTGCCGCAATCGCGGACTTCCTCGATTTCCGCAGGATTTATTTCGTGCCGGTCACGTCGGCGCCGGATCGCTGGACGTTCCTCGACGGCGATCTCGCGCATCCCGCAAAAGGCCGCGAAATGCCGGGTGATGCGTTTTACTTTCCGCAAGTGAACGGGAATCCGAGTATTACCGCAACCGGTGCCGTCATCGACACTAAGACCTACGCGCGGTTCATTAACGCGCACACGTATTTTCTCGACGCCGGCATACCGCTCGGAAGTTACGTGGTCAATTTCTCGTCGAATCAATATTTCGCTCAAAACACGCTCTCCGGCGCGAGCGTTGATTTGACGTGGAACCTGGCGGGAAGCCCAAACGCGCTAACTGCGCTGCATTTACGATACGACCCGACGTATAAGACGTATCTCTCCGTGGAACAGCACTTTGTCGGCGATCACGAATATGCCATCTTCTCGGTCAACCCCGCAACGCGCGATCAGAAGTGGTGGAATTTGGCGCTGTACGAAAAACTGGGCAGCCGATTTCAGATTCAAAGCTTTACGCAGTATTACGCGCAACAAGATTGGCTGAACGAGCCGCGCGCGGCGCAGCAGACGACCTATCTCAGTGCAACCTACGCGATGCCGCACTCGTACATCACGGGAACGGCGCAGCTGACGAACTATAACGTCCTCGGTCCGGGAGCGCTCGAAGAACCCAATGCCATTGCCGGCACCCTCAACCATCCTTCCCAAGTTCAGGTCACCGCCACGAGCTTCCAAAACAAAGTCCCCGGGTTGCCGCTCTACGAGCAAATTTACGAGGGGTACGGCTTCAATCACGACACCGTCGGAGCCGGTCAGTACCTTAACGGTTTTCCTGGGTACTGGCCGGAGGGCGGTGCTCGGTTCGCCCCCATCCCAGTTCCAGGTCTTCAGGCGTACGGTTCTCCGTGCAAGGTGCAGCCGTCAAAATTCTTTACGTACTATTGCCCGGTCTATACGACGATCTGGAACACCGTCTTCGGTTTCAACTTCTTCACGCCGTCGATCAAGCTGAACAATCCGCCGAGCCCGTACGAAACGTACTACTTCAATGCTAGCTTTAATAAGCAATGGCAGTGGAACTCGCTGCCGCACTGGATCAGCACGACCTCGACCAACTTCAGCATCAACCGTCAGTTTTCGCGCGCAGTCAATACGTATCTCAGTTACCAAATTCTCAACGTCGGCGATCACTATATCCACGGCGGCTATTTGCCGTGCGAACCGGTGGGCTCATTCTACTGCCCGCTCAGTTTCACGTCGTTCCGCGGCGTGTCGACGGAGCACACGACCAGCCTAGGCTTCAATTGGGTGCCGTCGCCGGAGTTCAACTTTTCGCTGCTGACACGCCATCACGTCGACTTCCCAATCCCGGTGCCCGGAGTTTTCGGCTTACCGCCGAACAATATTCTTGGCCAGCCGCTCTATGCGTCGTACCTCGGACAGCCGCCGTACGACGCAACCGGAGAAGTACGCTTCAAGGTTCTCTCGCATGCGATGCTCGACGTCTCTCGCACATTCTACTGGTACGGCAATCCGTACAGAACTCAATTTTGGCAGCCGACCTTCGTGATACAGCTGTTACCGATATGAAGCGTTTGATATCGGCACTCACCGTGACGGCTCTGGCAGTGCTGCTCGTCGCAGCCGGTCCTTCGGTGGTCGTCAGCGGTCAGCTTTTGGCCTATCAAGACGGCTTCGTCTTCTTCACGACGGGCGATGGTTTTCGCGTCGCGGGCAACGTCGCAATCAAAGACGCCAAGACGGGCGGTTCGACCAGCATTGCGCCGGCGCCACGTATATGGGCGCGAGCCACCTTCGATGCGAGCGGCACCGTAACAGAGCTCGATCTCTCGCGCGCACCGCTTCCTCCGCAAGGAAGCTTTGCCGACGTCGCACACTACGCCGTCGCGATCTCGTCGCCGGTTCCGAATCCTGATCTTTTGCGCAACATCGAGACGCCGCCGCCGGGCACGCCGACCACGGTCGCGGCATCGCGCCATTTCTCCGGCAAGCCGGTTCTGGTGACCTTCATCGTACAAGTGCCTCCCTACACGCCGTTCACGTCGTCGGTCTATATCACGACCGACCAGAGCGGCTGGAACGCGCAGGCGGTACCGATGGATCGCGTCGACGCGCTCCATTATCAAATTACGCGCCGCTATAACTCGGGAACCGTCTTTCGGTACCTGTACGATCGCGGCTCGCTGCAATCGCAAGAGGTCGCGCAAAACGGGTTGGCGCGTACGCCGCGCGAGCTCGTCGTCACCGACGCCGACGTCCGAGTACTCCGTGACACCGTCTATGCCTGGCAAGACGCGGCGCCCGGACAAGTGAACGCACCGCAGCCGCAGGTCATGCCGACGCCGTACAATCCGGCGCCGTTCCCGAATCTGCCACCCTGCCTGCCACCGCCCCAACCCGGCGGCAAGCACGGGCCGCCGCCGCCAGGGTGCCCCGGCTCGCCGCCATAGCGGCTTCCTTACGGAGGGCACTGCCCACTTTATTCTTTGTCGCGCTTGCGATCGCGCTCTGTGCGATCGTCCAGTGGCGATATGTCATCTTTCGCAACGACGTCGATCTCGGCATCTTCACGCAAGTTATCGCCGGTCTCGGCTACGGGTTTTCGAGCACGGCCGAAGGGCGCGTCAACCATCTGCTCGTGCATTGGTCGCCGATCATCGTCACCGCGTGGCCCTTTCTTCGCGTCTTCGGCCCCGTCGGTCTCGAGTATTTCCAAGCGCTCCTGGTCGCGGCGGTGCTCTTTCCCATATGGGGGCTCGCACGTGCCAGATTCAGTGAGAGAACGGCTCTCGGTATTACCGCGGTCGCGATGCTCTACCCAATCCTGTGGGCAAATGCGGTCGGAGATTTTCATGAGATGGCGTTCGTGCCGTTGCTGTCGGCCACACTCGTGTACGCGTTGGATCGCCGTCAATGGCGGCTCGGTATGGCCGCGGCGATTCTTCTGGTCTGCACGAAAGAAGATCAATTCTTCGTTCTGACCGCCAACGGCTTGCTCTTCGCCGCGACCGCAGGCGGCGACGTTCGAGCGCGTCGGAACGGATTGATCATTTCCGGGGGCGCGATCATCGTCGCGCTTCTCTACTTCGAAGCCGTGCGGCCCGCGTTGAACCCGCATCTCGCGTATGGATCTCTACGATTCTTCTACTGGAGCGCACCGCAGGCGCCGATCGCGGGCTTCGCCGCAGCCGTCCTCCTTTCGCGCTTACGATACGTTCTCATGATCTTGCTTCCGCTGGCATTCCTACCGTGCCGGTCCCGCTATGGCTTGTTCTTGCTGCCGGGATTCGTGGAGATTCTCGCATCGAGTCAGCCCGTTACGCTCGTGCCGGGTTCGCATTACAGCGCGTTGTTGACCGGCTACGCCCTAGCGGCATTCGTCGACGGCGCGTACGTACTGAGCGCTGCCCGAGCAGGAATCGCTCAGCTCCTCGTCATTGCTGCCGCTCTTGCGTCGGTATGCATCCAGATCTTCGCAAGCCCAATGGATTATTGGTACTATCTCTACCGCCGGCCGAACGCCCACGACGCACTGCTCGCCGAAACACTCTCCCGCCTGCCGCCGAGCGCCGACGTCGGCGCGGAAGACGAGATCTTCGCGCATCTCGGTCTGAACCCGAACGCCTCCGTGAACTTTGACAGCCAGCAATGGTTCGTCTACGACCGAACCCATTATTCGCAGCGCTGGCAGGCAATCGACGAACCGGCGGTTCGAAAGGCGATCGCGCTCCGCCACTACGCCGCAAGCGAGCGCGACGCAATCGTGGTTCTCAAACGAGTCGGCCCTTGACGCAGGCCTGCTATCGCACGGTCAGCGGCA
>JAFAOZ010000297.1 GCA_019247395.1 Vulcanimicrobiota bacterium
CCTCGACGACTTTCACCGTGAGCCCGGTGCCGGAGAACGTCGCCGCGAGCCAGTTGTACGCGTTCGCCCCGATCGGCGCCAGCGCAAGGCCGCCTTCTTTTGCAGGACGCGCGTTGCCGTCCCGGTCGCGATCGATGGGCGTCGTCAATGCCGCGGCGATGACGTTGTCCGCGCCGAACGCGGCGGCGAGGCGCTCTTCGTTGCCGACGCCGTTTTGCGGTGAAACGAAGACGCACTTCTCCGGATAGGGAATCGCTTTACGCAGCGTCTCAATCGCGCCGTCGGTATCGTAGGCCTTCGTCGCTACGAGCGCGACGTCGGCGTCGAACGCGCGCACCTCGTCAAGCGCGCGCGGCGCGTACGCCACCTCGACCCCGATGCCGCGGAGCAGGTCGCCCAAGTACGTTCCGACGGCCCCTTTGCCGACGATGTAGACCTTCATGCCGAGACGCCTGTTGAGCCGAAGCCGCCGTCGCCGCGCACCGTTGGCGGAAGCTCCTCAACGACGTCGAATGCGGCGTGCGCCACCGGACCGACCACGAGCTGCGCGATACGATCGCCGCGGCGCACGACGAACGGTTCGGTCCCGAAGTTCGCAAGCACGACCTGCAGCTCCCCGCGGTAATCGGCATCGATCGTTCCGGGTGAGTTCAGGCACGTCACGCCGTAGCGGATCGCAAGACCGCTGCGCGGACGAATTTGTGCTTCAAAACCGACCGGCAACGCGATCGAGAAACCGGTCGGAACCAGTGCGCGCGCCCCCGGCAACAACGTCAGTTGCTCGCGCACTGCAGCGCAAAGATCGGCACCGGCAGCGTGCTCGCTTTTATAATCGGGCAGCGGCAATCCGTCGCCCTGCGGCAGACGCACGAGTGCGACGCGCACGTTTTGCATTCGGTTACGCAGACGCCTATAACTGTGCCAGTTCTTCGCGGAAACTTTCGATGTCGCGGAACGAGCGATAGACGCTCGCAAACCGGATGTACGCCACGGGGTCCAGCGAGCGGAGTGCCTCCATCAGCTTCTCCCCCACGAGCGACGACGCGACCTCGTTCTCGCCGCGCGCAAAGAGTTCGCGCTCGAGATCGGCGGCGACGGCCTCCATACGGCTCTCGGAAATCGGCCGTTTTTCGCACGCCTTGCGCAAACCGGCGAGGATTTTGTCGCGGCTGTACTGCTCGCGGCGCCCGTCCTTTTTGACGACGAACAGGCGCGGCACTTCCATACGCTCGTACGTGGTAAAGCGATGCTTGCAGCGCGGGTCTAGGCATTCGCGGCGCCGTCGTACGACCGTTTCGTCGTCGCGTGAGTCGACGACGCGCGTTTCGCTCTTGCGACAAGTCGGGCAGGTCAGCGGTCAGTCTCTCCCCCACGGCATATCTTGTGGGTGCACGTATTATACGTCACTATTGGTGGGGAAGGCAAAAAAAGTCCCAACGCACTGCGTGCGTTGGGACCGTTTACGATTCGACGCGCGCCTCTAGGCCGCGCCGATCTTGAACATCTTCGTGCCGCATTCCGGACACTTGCCTTGCACTGCCGGGCGGCCGTTCTTCATCTCGATCTGCACGGCATCTTTGATTTCACGCTTTGCCTTGCATTTGACGCAATACGCTTCTGCTGCCAACTCTGGTCCCTCCGTTTGCGGCCTGCCTATTCCGTGGCGGTTGCCCCTTCCCCCGCATACCCGCTCCTAGCGCCCGCGCCGCACTCGCGTGATGGAGCCCCGATGTGGGACCCAACCTACCTGCCTCGGGAGCGCATCGAGGCGGCTCGCGAGGGCCGCGGCTTCGCGGCCGCGGCGGCCGGCCTTTGGGCCTGCGGCGACCTGGCAGGGCTGGCGCGCCCCTGCGTGGCCATCGTTGGGACGCGGGCAGCCACCGGCTACGGACGCCGCCTCGCCCGGCGATTCGCCGCCGATTTAGGCCGCTCCGGATGCTGCATCGTCTCGGGCCTGGCCCTCGGCATCGACGCGGCGGCCCATGAAGGCGCCCTAGAGGCTGCTGCGCCCACGATCGGCGTGCTCGGCGGCGGACATCGGCGCTTCTTCCCTCAACGCAACCAGGGGCTCGCCGACCGGATGATTGCGGGCGGCGGGGCCGTGCTCTCCCCCTACGCCCCGGAGCACGATGCCTTTCCGTCTCAGTTTCTGCAGCGCAATGGCGTCGTTGCGGCACTTGCCGACGCGGTGGTCGTGATCGAAGCCCCCGCCCGCAGCGGCGCTCTCAACACCGCCGGCTGGGCGGCGGGGCGGATTCCCGTGCTGGCAGTGCCCGGCGACGTCGATCGCAAGCACGTGCAGGGGTGTCACTCGCTGATTCGCGACGGCGCGACCCTCGCGCGCGATGCCGCCGACGTGCTGGAAGCACTCGGCCGGCTCAGCCTCGTTCCGCCGCTCTCTGCTCCGCCCTCGCGCGACGACCCCGTCTCGACCGCATTGCTCGGCGCGCTCGATTCGGGGGCCTCTGAGTTCGACGAACTCATCGCGATGAGCGGCATCGCACCGGCGGTCGCCCTCGCGACGCTCTCGATGTTGGAAATCGACGGAACCATCGAAGCACACGGCGCGTTGCGATACGCGCGGGTCGTCGCCGCATCGCGCGGCGAAGAGTCGCCGTAATGAATCGTCGCGCCGCACCCGAGCAGCTTCCGCTCGACGACGCGCTGCAGGCATTTCGCGATGCCGCGGCCGCCGCCGCATCGGCCGCTTTCGACATCCCGGCGCCTGACGTAACGTTCGAAGCGCCGCGGCGCGCCGAATTCGGCGACTTCGCTACCAACGTCGCGTTCTCGCTTGCAAAAGCCGCACGCCGCCCGCCACAAGCAATTGCATCGGAGATCGTCGAGCGATTGAGCGACGGATTGGGTCTCGCCGGCAGCTTCAGCTCCATCGAAGCCGTCGGCGGTTTCATCAACGTGCGTTTGGCGCCGGCGGTCTGGCAGGCCGCCGTCGAAAAAATTCTGCATGAAGGCGCGCGCTTCGGCGAAGCGCCGCCGCAGAATCAACGCGTGTCGCTCGAATTCGGAAGCGCGAATCCGACCGGCCCGCTCGTCGTCGTGCAAGGCCGCTCGATGTCGATCGGCGACACGCTGGCGAACGCCATGCGATTGCGCGGCTACGACGTCTTCACCGAATGGATCATCAACGACGCGGGCGGCCAGCTCGATGCGCTCGGACGTTCGCTGTACGCGCGCTACCGGCAGAGGTTCGATCCGGAGTTTCCCTTTCCGCAAGACGGCTATCCGGGCGAGTATCTATTGCCGATCGCGCGCGACATCGCCGAGCGCGACGGCGACCGGTGGACGCGCGCATCGGAAGCCGAGTGGCTGCCGCATTTTGCGAAGGCCGGCCGCGACCGCCTCGTGGCCGAGCAGCAGCAGACGGCGCGCCGCTTCGGCGTGGAGTACGATCTCTGGCAGAGCGAAGCCGAGCTGCACGAAACCGGCAAGGTTCGCGAAGGTATCGAACGGCTTCGCCAGCTCGGACTGACGTACGAACAGGACGGCGCGCTCTTCTTTCGCGCGACCCAATTCGGCGACGACAAAGATCGCGTGCTTTTGCGCCGCGACGGTCGCCCGACGTATCTCGCCATGGACGTCGCGTATCATTTTCTCAAGCTCAAGCAGAACGATCGCGTCGTGGATATTCTCGGCCCCGACCATCACGGATACATCGGCCGCATCAAAGGTTTAGCCGCGGCGCTCGGATATCCGGGCCATCTCGACGTCGCCATTGCGCAGCAGATAACGCTGCTGCGCGGCGGCGATCAGGTGAGCATGAGCAAACGCTCGGGCGATATCATCACACTCGACGAAATCGTCGACGAAGTCGGCGTCGATGCCGCGCGCTTCTTCTTCATCATGCTGGCAATGGAGTCGCCGCTCTCCTTCGATTTGAAGCTCGCCGTCGAAAAAGATAACGAGAACCCGGTCTACTACGTGCAGTACGGCCACGCGCGCATCGCATCGGTACTGCGGCGCGCGTTGCCCGAGGACGTGGGCGCGGCGCCCACTGCGCCTCTCGCACCGCTCGTTCACCCTGCGGAGCTGGCGCTCGCGCGCCGATTGTCGGAATTTCCGACGGTGGTCGCCGGCGTCGTCGAATATCTTGCGCCGCACCGTCTCGCACGCTATGCGCGCGACGTCGCGTCGGATTTTCACCAGTTTTATACCGAGTGCAAAATTCTCACCGAGGAACGCGATCTGCGGATTGCGCGGTTGGCGCTCTGCTTGGCGGCAAAGACCGTGCTCGCGCGGACGCTCGCGCTGGTCGGCGTCAGCGCGCCCGATTCGATGTAATCGCCTTCGTGCCCGGATTGCTCGCAGCGATCTGGCTGCTCGGTCTCGTCCTCGCAGCGCCCGTTCTGCGTACGAGTGCGCGTTACGAACTGCCCGACCGGCTGCGCGACGCACTCGTTCTCGGCGTCGCGATTCCATTTACATTAGGTTTCGCCCATCTGCTCTATACGGCGGCGCTCTGGATCGCGCTCGCTCTCTGCATCGCCGCCGCGTACGTTCGGCGGAGGCTTGCGAGCGGCGCTCCGGTGCGCGAATCCGCGTCGCCGATTCCGTACGTACTGATCGTCGCGCTCGTCGCGGTTGCCTGGCCGCAGCTAATGCGGCCGCCGCTCGACGGCGACTCGCTTTCGTACCATTTGCCGAATGCGGCATCGTGGGTTCAGGCGCATTCGCTCTGGACGACCGTCACGCGCTATTGGTGGTATCCCCCCGCATCGGAGCTTTTCGCATCGGCGCTCTATGCCGTGAGCGGCCCGTTCGCGCTGCCGTGGTGCGGATTCGGCGCGCTTGCGCTCCTGGGCTTTCGCATTGCGGCCTGGACGCGCGAGGCGTACGCGCTACCGCCGCTGCTCGCCGATACCCTCGCCTCGGCAACGGTAACGATCTATCCCATCGCAATCCAAGGCGGAACGCTGCAGAACGACGTTTGGCTGGCAGCGTTCTTCGTTGAAAGTTTGTGGTCGCTGCGCGCGCGCACGCGCGGCAGCGCAGCAGTTCGTACGCTCGCGGTCACGGCGCTCATCAAGCCACAAGGGTGGATTTTGGCACTGGTCGCGCTCGCCGCTGGCAAGGCGCGCCGCCGGCTTTGGCTTACCCCAGCCGCGGCGATCGGCGTATGGATTCTGCACGATGCCGTTCTCGCGCGTAACACGGCGATTGCGCCGGCGGGCGTCGCTCATGCTCATGTTTTCGCTTCGACCATCCTTGCCCACGGTGCTGGAGCGGCCGCGACGCTCGCCGTCGTCGCACTGCGCGTCTCGCCATTTGCGCTGACCGCGCTGCTCGCCGCGCTCGTGGCGCCGGCAATCGCGCGCAACGAACCGGTGCTGCGATGGGCGCCGTGCGCTGCCGCATTGCTCTTCTTGGTCCTGCCGTTCGGTTACGCGACCTCCGTCGCGCAGCTCGCGACCGGCGCGTCGTTGCGATTCGCGGCACCGGCGATGGCGGCCGGCGCGATCGTGCTTGCACCGTACGCGCGTCGCATTACGGCGTTCGCGACGGCGCTGTTGCTGGCATCGACGGCGTATGGTATTTGGTACGTGCTTGGGATCTTCTGGAACGACGGCGGCACGCACGTCGCCATCGCGTTCGCGCTTCTCGCCGCCGCCGTGGCGGGCATCGCACGGATGCAGCGCATCGCCTGGGCAAACGCGGTCGCATTTGCGTTCGGTGTGATCGCATCCGTGCATCTGGCGGCACGCCACCCGCTCGACTATTACAACGATGCGCTGCGCGTCGGGACGACGTCGCCCGGCATCTATCGCTGGATCGCGGAAACGCGGCCGGCGGCGATCGGCGGATGGGGCCTGCGTTTAGGCGTCGTCAACGTGTTGGCGCCGAAGACGCGGACGCTGGACCTTCCGGATAACGATGCCTGTACGCAAGCGCGTCGCGAAGTCGCCGCGCTCGTAGCCGTCGCGGAGAACGACCTCCCGAGCGACGAAAACGCGCAGCGGCTTGCGGCGGCGCGCCGGTGCGGCGAAACGCTGTTCAACGACGCAACGGCCGTCGCCGCGCGCCCTTGACGTTATCGTCCTAATTCTAATTGGTGCGCTCGAGTTGCGCGCTGATCCAGGGCGCGACGAAGTAACGCCAGAGAATCTTGATGAGCGCCGCCGCCGGAATCCCCAAAATAAGGCCTGGAATCCCAAAGAGCTCGCCTCCAGCGAAAACCGCGAACATCGAGGCGATCGGGGAGACGCCGACCGATTGCCCCATGATTTTCGGCACGAGCACGTTGTCGCTGATGCGGGCCATGCCGAACATAATGACCTGAACCCAAATGATCATCCAGAGCCCCTGCGGCGCGCACATCGGCAGCGCAATGAGCTGCGCGATGAGCATGCCGACGACCGGGATCGCATAGGCGACGCCGGAGATGATGCCGATGATGAGCGAAAATTTGAAGCCGATGAGCGCGCTTAGGATCGCGATCACGGCGCCCGTAATGGCGCTGACGATTACTTGGCCCGATATGTAGTTGCTGAAAAGTTCCGTTACCTCGGCCGCCAGCTTCGCGGCAGTCTGACGCTTTCGCGGCGGGAAGAGCGAAACGAAGCTCTCGGAGATCTGCGTATCGTACTGCAGGAAAAAGAACGACAGAATGATCGCCGAGAACGCGATGAAGAACCCCGTGGCGGTGTTCACGGCGATGGCCCCGAGCGACGCGACCGTCCCTGCGATGACGCTCGACGCTTGCGCCGCACCGATTTTGCCGAAGTTCAGTTCGGACGCGGGAATCTTGACCATTGGGAAATGCTGCTCAAGTGCGGCTTCGGCACCGAAGACCCAGCCTTGCGCGGCGGTCGCGTAGCTCGGAAGATTGGTCGCGAGCTCCTGCATTTGACTGATGGTCAACGGAATCACGATCACGAGAAAGATCGCGATGACCAGCAGCAATCCGGCAAACACGATCGCGATCGCGGCCAACTTCGGCATACGCCGCTCGAGGCGCACCGCGATCGGGTGAACGCCGAACGCGATGAAGGCCGCGATGACGAAGATCGCAATCGTTCGCGGGATATGCGTGGTCAGCCAAAACGCCGCCCAGACGAGCAGGACGACCACGATGCCGATGGCGATGCGGCGCCACAGTGCGGGTGTCACAGCGGTTTGCACAGCAGGCGGCGTTCGGTCCGGTATCCGGCCCGCGCGTAGAGCCGGCGTGCGCCCTGGTTCTCCTCAGTGACCATCAGAGCAATATACGGTAGAAGGCGCCTTCTTGCCTCATCTTCGGCGGCCGCGAGCAGCGCGGCCCCCACGCCCTCACGCCGCGAGTCCGGCTTTACGGCCATATACGCGACAAATGCCTGCGGCTCGAGCGTGACCTCGTCGGCGAGTCCATCGAGCAGCAGTAGAAAGCCGACGCGCTCGCCGCCGCGGTCGGCGATGAGCGTCACATGTGATTGATCGTGAACGATCTCGTAGAGCCGGTCGAACGCCGTGCGCACTTTGGACTCCGTTGCGGGCCGAAACGACGCTACGCTCGACATCGAACACTCACGCCCGAGCGCTTTGACGAATGCCGCGTCGCCGGCGCCGTCGGCGATGCGCACGGCGACCGTCACGCGCGGCGCGAACCCGGATCCGAGAGCGGCTCTTCGGCGCGGCATTGCGGGCACTGCGCTTCGTCGTACGATTGCAACGGCAGTTCGAGCAAGGCGTGCGTTGGGAATCCGGCGTCGCCCATGGTGCCGCGGGCGACGATCACGCCCAAACCGACGATTGATGCGCCGGTGGCGCGGACGACCTCGACCGTTTCGCGCATCGATTGGCCGGTCGTCAAGACGTCTTCGACCAGGAGCGCGCGGTCGTGCGGCGACAGCGCGAACCCGCGGCGTAATGCTGGAACGCCGTTGACTTTCTCGACGAAGATCGCTTTCGTGCCGAGCTGGCGCGCGACTTCGTAGGCCAAGAGTATTCCGCCGACGGCGGCGCCGACGACGATCGTTGGTTCGAGCGAGCGAAAACGATCCGCGAGCTCGCGCGCGACGCGCTCGAGCAGCACGGGATCTTCGAGGATGCGAAACTTTTGAACGAAACGATCGCTGTGGCGGCCGGAGCTCAAACGGAAGTGACCCTGCAGCAGCGCGCCGCGTTCCGCCAGCGCGCTGCGAAGATCGACTTCTGTCAGGCTCATGCGCGAACCGACATCTGCTCGAGAATCTCTTGGGCGGCGGCAAGCGGATCGGGCGCTTCGACGATCGGGCGCCCGACGACGACGTAATCGGAACCCGCCGCAACGGCCTCGGCCGGCGTGGTGACGCGCTTTTGATCGCCGTGCACGCTTCCGGTCGGGCGAATTCCCGGCGTCAGCGTGAGAAAGTCGTCGCCGAAGAAATGCTTGAGGTCGCGAACCTCGTGCGCGCTGCAGACGACGCCGGCGCAGCCGGCATCGCGTGCCAGCGCCGCCAGCCGAATCGCATTCTCGCCCGGACCGCCTTGAAAGCCGAGCTCGTTGAGATCTTCCGGCGCGATGCTCGTGAGCAGCGTCACCGCCATGACGTTCGGCGGCTCGACGCCGAGCTCGGCCGCGCGTTCTTTCGCCGCATCCACCGCGGCGCGCATCATCTCGAGACCGCCGAGCGCGTGAATGTTGACGAGGTGCACGTTCGGTCGAACCAGCTGCGCCATCGCGGCGGCGACCGTCCGTGGGATATCGTGCAGCTTCGCGTCGATAAAGGTTCGCACGTCGCGCGCTTCGCAGTACGAAAGGATGCGTTGCGGATAGCCGCAGAGCGCTTCGAGACCCACTTTGACGATGACGTCGAGGTCGTAGAGCTTGTCGAC
>JAFAOZ010000281.1 GCA_019247395.1 Vulcanimicrobiota bacterium
GGATTGACGGATACCGCACTGCGTGAGGTTGCGACTGTCGCTGCCGCACGCGAACGCATCCGCGAGCTGATCGACGCCGGCGCCGACGCAGTGAAACTTTTCGCCTCTTCGCCGGCCGCCGGTCGGCTCGAGCCTGACGTTATGCGCGCGGCAGTCGACGCGGCTCACGCTGCCGGCAAACTCGTTTTCGCGCACCCCAACGACGCGGCCGACGTGCTCGCAGCGCTGGATGCAGGCGTCGACGTTATCGCGCACACGACGCCGCGATCCGGCGCATGGGATGACGGGTTGCTGGCGCAGATGGAATCGCAAGCGGTCGCCTTGATACCGACCTTGATGGTCTGGAACAGCCTCTTGCGACACGATCGCCTCTCCGTGCGCGAGCATCTCGTCGCGACTGCGGTCGAGCAGCTCGCGGCCTGGTTTGCGCGCGGGGGATGCGTGCTGTTCGGCACCGATCTCGGCGCCGTTGAGTACGATGCCGGCGACGAGTACGAGCTCATGGCCGCAGCCGGCGCAACGTTCCCGGCAATTTTAGCGTCACTAACGACGGCGCCGTCGCAGCGAATCGACGGTAACGCGCGGCGCGGAGAAGTGCGCGTCGGCAATTCGGCCGACCTGACCGTTCTAGCGAGCGACCCCGCGGTCAACGTCCGCGCGCTGGCCGCCGTACGTTACACCATTCGCGCCGGAGAAATCGTCTACGCGGAACCGACCGGCCGCACGCCGAATCTTCGTGCCTAGGAGGTGCCGATATGTTAGGTTCGCGAGTATTTCTGACGGCGCTAGTCTTCGCGGCGCTTACGTCAATTTCGGCTGCGGCGACGACGCCCACGATTCTTACGCCGGATAACGCCACCTGGCAGCCCGTACCGCAATTCAAGGGTTGGCAGATGGCCGTAATCACCGGCAATCCGGCGAAGGCCGGAAGCTACTATGCGTACTTTTTGAAAGCGCCCGCCGGCGGGAAAGCGGCGCCGCACTTTCATGGCGAGACGGAAACGGTCGTCGTGATCAGCGGCACCGCGCTGTTCGGCATTGGCGACACGGCCGACGCATCAAAAGCGAAAGAGTTTGGGCCGGGAACCGTCCTTTCCATTCCGGCCGGCATTCATCACTTCGCGATCGCAAAAACTCCGATGGTTCTCGAAATCAGCGGCATCGGCCCGGATACGACGACCTACGTAAATAAATAAATGACTGCGCGCCGCAACCGAGCGCTGTTCCTTGCGGCCTCGGTTGCGCTCGCGCACTGTGCCGCAAACCATAGCGGGTTGCTGCCCGCGGCGCACAACGACGGCGGCTCATACGTTCACGCCGGCCTCCAAAGCCACGCGATCATCGGATTCAGCGTCGATACTCCCAAACGCGCCGAGACCGCCGCGCGTCAAGGCATAAACACGACGATCCTCTACGGTGGATCGCCGGCCCCGGGAAGCGCGCTTGAAAAAGCGCTCGAGGCGCACGGCATATCGGTGATCGACGCCGGCATTTCAGGAATTCTCTTTTACTGGGAATGCCACCGGACGCACACCGTCAAGCCGCCGCCAAGCAGTTATCGTTACAATCCCTACTGCCGTACCGACGAAAATCCGCGCATCGATTCTCAAAACGTCGTGCTTCGAGACGTCGCACAGCTTCTCGCGCGTGATGCGAACCGCCCCTATGTCGTCGGACATTGGGTGCTCGACGATTGGGCTTGGTGGGATCCCGGAAGCGGCCGCCGGCTCTTGCAAAAGATTCACGCCGAAATCGAAGCGACCACACCGGGGCTGCCGGCGATCTGCGGATTCGGCGCCGGCGTCGCCAAACCGGGACGCGTGAATTGGGATCCCGGAACCGGCGCGAACTATTCCAACGGCGGGTGCGACATCGTCGGCTGGTACAATTACTCACCGTTCGGGCGTAAAAGGCCCTCCAACGGCAAGTCGCTCGACTGGAGGATGACGGCGCTTCTGCCGGCAATGCGCCGAACGCTGGAAAAGCAAGGCTGGAACATTGCGCAGACGCCGCTCTACGGAATCGGCCAGGCGTGGGGCGGATCGTACGACAAAAAATATTATCAGCCCGGGTTAACGCGCGGCGAAATGCTGCGGCAGGCTAAAGCCTTCTGCGACTTCGGCGCGACCTACATCGGGTGGTATGCTTGGGATGACAGCGGTGACAACCCGCGCACCGAAACGCCGAATAATTCCTCGATCATTACGGCGGGCATCGCTGCAGGAATCACGGCTTGTAAGGCCGTCTGGGGTTCTTGGAAGGGTTCGCGTTACCAAAGCATAGCGGCGCCGCGAACGCCGCTCGAATCGCCGTGCAGCGCCGGGACGATGCGCAGATCGACGGGCTCGGAAAAGACGTACGGTCGCATCAGTCGCGGGACGCTCGCGTAGAGTCCCGCGATATTCGATAGGCCGCCGCCCAGGACGATGACGTCTGGATCGATCACGTTGACTACGTGCGCGAGCGCACGCCCGAGCCGCTCCTCATAGCGTTGAATCGCCGCGATCGCTTCCGCATCGCCTGTTTCGGCAGCTTTTGCTATCGCCTCGGGTCGCATGGCTCGACCGGTCACCGCCGTAAACTCGGCGGCGAGCGCGGGCCCCGAAAGAAACGTTTCGATGCAAGCCTGCTTGCCGCAGCAACAGCGCCGGCGGGGCTGCTCGTCAGCTGTCATCCACGGCAGAGGGTTATGCCCCCACTCGCCGGCGATTTTGTTGCGTCCGGCGATAACCCGTCGATTGACCGCGATGCCGCCGCCCACACCGGTGCCGAGTATCGCCGCGAAAATCACATCCGCTTCTTTTCCGGCGCCGTCGATCGCCTCCGAAAGCGCGAGACAGTTCGCGTCGTTCGAAAGCTTGAGTTCCCGGCCGATTCGCGCTTCGAGATCGCGGTGCAGCGGTTTGCCGTTGAGGACGGTGCTGTTGGAGTTTTTGAGCAATCCGGTGGCCGCATCGATGGCGCCCGGCGTCCCGACGCCGACGGTTGCCGATCTGCGCAGCTCCGTTTCGACGGCGTTCACTAACGCCGCGATTGCCTCGACCGTCGCTTCGTAGTCGCCGGCCGGCGTCGGAATCCGGCGCCGAGCTAGCGTCGAACCATCCCGCTCCAGCGCGATGATTTCGATCTTCGATCCACCGAGATCGATGCCGATTCGCACCCGCATTGATTGCACGTAGGTATGCCGCCGACCGCTTCGGAAGCAGCGGCTGCATGGATGGCGGGCGCGCGATTGCGGCAATGACGCTTGGTCTGCTTCTAGCGGCCTGCTCCTCGAATTCGGAACCGACGATGCAGAACGTCCTCCCTCCGGCGCCACGGGCGAGCGATCGCATCAAACACGTCATCGTCGTCATCCAGGAAAATCGCAGCCTCGAAAATCTTTTTGCGGGATATCCCGGAGCTAATGCGCCGATGTCCGGCTGCGCAATTGCCGAAGGCGGCGGCAGGCTGAGTCCGAGTTCCGGTTGTCCGCGCGGCGACGTTTCCGTGCCGCTGCAAAGGACGACGTTTGAACGCAATCCCGGCTTGTTGCCGCACGACTGGAGTTCTTCGCTGATCGACTGGCACCGCGGCAGAATGGACGGATTCTACAAATCCGCACCGCATTCGGGTCTCTACGCCGCGTACACGTACATCGATCGCATGCAGGTCCGTCCCTATTGGACGATGGCGAAGCAGTACGTGCTCGCCGACGAAA
>JAFAOZ010000295.1 GCA_019247395.1 Vulcanimicrobiota bacterium
TTCTCAACGCCGACGCCGTGTGCGATGCGCCGAACCGTGATCGATTCGCCGGCGCCGCCGCCCTTGCGGACGATAACGACGCCTTCGAACATTTGCGTGCGCTCCTTCCCGCCTTCGAGCACTTTGGAGTACACCTTAACGGTATCTCCGGCCCGGAACTCGGGGAGTTCGTCCTTGAGCTGTTCGCGATTTAAAACATCAATAACGTTCATAGTTGTACCGTGCTGGGGCATGGAAGAGCCGGGCCCGGAGCCCGGCAAAACCACCGTATCCTATCACGGAGCTTCCTCCCCCTGCAATGATGCGTTCTCGAGGAGGTCCCGCCGGCGTGCGGCCGTCCGTAGCCGCGATTGCTCGCGCCTCCAGGCACCTATTTTGGCATGATCGCCCGAAAGGAGCACGGCCGGCACATCGACGCCCCGGAACGAGGCCGGTCGCGTGTAGCTCGGGTAATCGAGACTGCCGGCCGTGAACGATTCGTGCTCCAGGGATTCCGGACGGAGCACGCCCGCCAGCAGGCGGACGGTCGCGTCCAGAAAGGCAAGCGCGGGAATCTCGCCCCCCGTCACCACAAAGTCGCCCAGCGAGCACTCTTCGACCGGATAGAGCTGCATGAGGCGGTCGTCGATGCCTTCGTAGTGACCGCAAACGATAACCAGCCGATCGAGCTGCGCCCAGCGCTGCGCGTGGGCCTGAGTGAACTGCGGACCGCTGGCGCTCGGCACGACGATCGCGCGACGCTCCTTCGCCGGCGCTTGCGCCGTAATGCGATCGAGAACTCGCGCGATTGGTTCGATCCGCAGCACCATACCGGGTCCGCCGCCGAAGGGCGCGTCGTCGGCACGCTCGCCGTCGGCCAGCTCGTCAAGCAGATGGTGATAGCGCACGTCTGCAATTCCGGCCTCTACCGCCCGGCCGACGATCGAGAGACCAACGAATGGCGCAAAGAGCTCGGGAAAGAGCGTAACCAGATCGATTGCGAACATGGAGACAGCGTGATTCGGGATGAGGGGCCATTTGCTTGCGCGCTGGGAGCGCTGCGGCGCGGCGATTTTGCGAGCGCTGAAGCGGAGTTTACGTCGTTGCTGGCCGAGCAGCACCTCGCGCGCAACGATCGCCTCTTCCTTTTAAACAAGCGCGGCGTTGCCCGAATCGGTCTGAAGCGCCCGGAGCAAGCGCGGGCCGATTTTGAAGCGGCACTCGAGCTCGAGCCGTCGTTCGCGCCGGCGATTGCAAACCTCGGCAATCTGCTGCTGGAAGAGGGCGATCTCGACGGCGCCATTGCCGCATACGAGCGCGCAATCGCGTGCGACGGCGATTATGCCGTCGCCTATCTCAATCTCGGTGTTGCGTATAAGCGGCGTGGACGCGTTGCAGACGGCGTGCGCGCGCTGCGTCACGCACAGCGGCTCGAAGGCCGCGCTATCGCGGCAGCTTCTTGGAAGCGGGTTCGGCGGCGGTGATCTCCTCGAGGTATTCGAAGAGTTGCGGCAGCGTAATCTTTTCCAGCGCCGTGCGTTCGTGAATGGCGCCGCTCTCTTCCCCTTCGTCGCGAATATAACAGCGCGTCTCCACCCCGTCGGCGTCGCCGCTGATAAAGGAGACGGCGAAACCACGGCCGGGCATCTCGTCGTAAATCCGCATCGTCTGGGGATTGAGGATCTCAATCGAATGCGACTGGCTGTTCGCGTCGAAGAAGAGAATCTTGAGATGCTCGAAGTTCGTCACCTCGATAAGCCCTACGACGAAGACGTTCTTCGTCGAAAAGAACTCGTGGCCGCGTTTGTTGCGGCTCGAAATTTCATAAAAGACCCGGTGTGCGACGAACCGGTTCAGGATCTTCCGCAGCGTCGCGAGCGAAGCGAGCGTTTCGGTGCGGTTGCCGCGTGTATAAATGATCTTCACGGGCGGGCACTGATGCTTGCACGGCTTCGCAGGTAAGCCCTTCAAACCGAGCGATGTTCTCTATCCCCGACATTCTCGTCGTCTCGATTCTGGCGCTGCTGCTCTTTGGGCCGGACCGGCTTCCGAAGGTCATGCGGCAGGCCGGCCGTTTCATGCGCGAGGTCCAGCAGACCTCGAACTCGTTCATCGCGGAAATGGAACGCGCGGCCGAGGTGCAAGAGGCACCCCCGCCGCTCGAAGACCCTCCACCGCAGAGTTCTAAACCTGAGGTTTAGATGTTGAAGTTCTGGCGAATCTCAGTGATGCGCTGCTGCACCATCGTCCGGAACTGCGAGTTGAGGCGCTGCCGCTGTTCCTCGGGCAGCCGCCGGTAGATCATATAGCCGGCCGCTGAAAGCAATCCGCCGAGCACTCCGACGAGCACGATCTTGCCGGCTTCGCCTGAGTCGCCCTCGTCGGGAGACTTGTCGCCGTATTGGTTTTGATATCCGTTGCCGGCGTTGGGGGCGCTCGACCACGGCTGATCGGGCGTCGTGCGGAAACTTTCAGACATCTTCAAACTCCTTGTGCTTGCCACCGTAGATACCCGCTTGAGGGCTTACCCGTTTCAGGCGAACGTGCTCGGGATACTGCCGGGCGACTTGTTCGACCGCTAATTCCGCAGCCGCGACGATCGCGGAGACGCTTTCAGCCTCGCGCCGCTCCTCGCGCAGCTCGAGCTCGAGCTCGCCGGACTCTTGATGGACGCGCCGGACCGCGTCGGCATATTGCTCGAGCCCTAGCCGCGCCGCCTGAAGAATTCCGGAAATCGCCGCGCAGACGATGTCCTGCCCATGCTCGGCCAACTCGACGTGGCCGCGCGCGCAAAAGCCCGAGGGCCGGCTTGCGGCGTCCCGGTAGAAGGTCACTTCGAGCATCGGCCGGCGCCGCCGTTACGGCAGCGTGATCTTGGTGATCTTGACTTCGGCGTAGGGTTGGCGGTGGCCGTTGAGCTTTCGGACGCGCTTCTTGGGCTTATAGCGGAAGACCAGAATCTTCTTGTCCTTGGCTTGGCGCAGCACCGTGCCGGAGACGCTTGCTCCCTCGAGCGTCGGCGATCCGACTTTGACGCTCTCTCCGGCCCCCGCGAGGACGACCCGGTCGAACGTGACGTCGGAGCCGATCTCGCCCGCGACCAAATCGCAGCGGATGACGTCGCCCTCGGCGACGCGGTACTGTTTGCCGCCTGATTCAATGATCGCGTACATAACTTCGGTACGATAGCAAATCTTGACGCCGGCCTCAAGGCATGGTAAAACAGATTAGTCTATGAAACAGATTACTCTAAATCAAGAAGAGCCTTGCATCGGACGCCTGATCTGGCTCGGGGCGCTGTTCGGAGTCGCGATGCTGATGCTCTGGTGGGTCGCCGGTCCAACGCCCTTTGGGCACGCGCTCGCATGGGGCGTGGCGATTTTGGCGGCATTGCGGCTGTGGCGCGCCATCGAGGGGGCGTAACGATGGAACGGATCGACGCCGCGCAGGCACGCGACCACATCGAGATGGTCGACCGCATCTTGGCCGAGTCGCATCCGCGCCTCTGCGCCGGCGGCGATTTTTTCGTCGTCTGGGGTGTCGCATCGGCGTATATTACCGTGCTCTTTCACCTCGTCGACATCGGCATGTTCGCGGCGCGCGCGCTCTGGTCGGTTCCGATCGTGCTGGCCGCAGCTGCGCTCTACTCGGTGCTGCGGGCGCGAAGCCTAAACCGGAGAATCGCGCGCACGTCGCTGGTGCAGCGCGAGTTTTTCAACGTGCTGTGGCTGACGCTGGGCGTGACGTTCGTTGCGAACGTCGCGGCCTTTCGAATCTTTACCGGCATCGCTCAAGCGGCACTCTGGAGCATCGCCGAGGCAATCGTCCTGCTCTACATCGCGATGCATGGAAATCGGCGTGCTCAAATCGCCGGCGTGCTCGTCGTCGTCTCGCTCGTCGCCGCAAACTTCGTTGCGCCCGATCGCACCGCGTACGTTCTTGCGGCGGGAATGCTGGCGGGCTACGCCGGGTTCGGCATTAGCGAATTGCTGGCGGCGGAGTAACGCCGCGCGGTATGGACGAGCTGATGTTGTCCAAAGTGCGTCTTGGCGTCGTGGCGGAGCTGCTCAACTACGATTGGGTCGCGTTCTCGGAGCTGGCGCGCGTGCTGCACGTTAGCAACGGCAATCTCGGTGCGCATTTGAGCAAGCTGGTCGACGCCGAATACGTCGAGGAAGAGAAGAGCTTCGTCAATCGGCGGCCGCTCACGCGCTACCGCCTCACGAAAACCGGCCGGGACGCTTTTGCCGCGCACGTCTCACAACTCG
>JAFAOZ010000034.1 GCA_019247395.1 Vulcanimicrobiota bacterium
AGCGGGTCGTTGGTTCGAGTCCAACATCCGGAGAAGTATCGAAAGCCCACCCCACGACGGGGTGGGCTTTCGATACTTGCTTTGCCATGTTGAGACGAGAACCGTCATTCTGAGCGAGCGGAGGATGCGCGAGTCGAAGGACGAGTCCAACATCCTCCGCTGTGCTATGATGGTGGCGCTTCCCTTACGGAGGACTGAGATGAAGTTTCAACGCTCGACCGTCAATCAGCTGACGATTTGCGTTGCGCTCGCGCTCCCGAGCGCATGCAGCGGCGTGCCCGGATCGCAAGCCGCCTCACCAGTCAGCGCGCAACAGCTTGCAGGAGCAGACCATTCGTGGATGTTGCCGGCTGCCAAGCGAAGCGATCTCCTCTACGTGACTGATGAGGGCAACTACCACGTCTACGTTTACGATTACCCGTCCGGGACGCTGTTGGGCACACTCGACACCGCGTACGGTTCCCCGAGCGGCCTTTGCGTGGATAAGAAAGGCAACATTTTCGTCACCGAGTACAACGGTCAAGAAGTGCTCGAGTATAAGCACGGTGGCACGAGCCCCGTGCAGCAGCTTTATGACAACGGACAGCCCATCGGATGCTCAATCGACCCGACGACCGGCAATCTTGCAGTTGCCAACGATATGGCCAACGGCGGTGGCTACGGAAACATCGTGATCTACAAGAAGGCAAAAGGCACGGGAGAAGTTCTCAGTGATTACCCAACCCTTGGGTTCGCATACTGGTGCGCATACGACAACTAGGGAAACCTCTTCATCTCCGGCGAGACCGAAAGTTTTGGATTCTCATTCCTTGAGCTTCCGGCAGGCGGCGGAAGCGGTAACTTTCAGGTGATCACGCTTCCCGACGGCACCGGAACGCCTCCCGGCCAGGTCGGCTTCGACGGCAAGTATGTGACGATGGGCAGCGCCAGTTCAGCGAATGGGCTTATCTTCCAGTTCACGATTAGCGGCTCGAGCGCGACCCTGGTGAACACTACGATGCTCAACGGCTATACGCGTCTGCCCGCCTATTTCATCGTCGGCGCTAACGACAAGAAAGGAAAGCAAGGCAAAGCGGTTGTCGCAACGAGCGGAGGCAATCTCGGCTTCTTCAAATACCCTGCCGGCGGCAATTACACGTTTCAAACCACGCAAAACTGGCCTTGGTCTAGCGCCGTAAGCAAAGGAAAGTAAACCTGAGCGGGTACGGCCTGCTCAGCGACACACGTTGCCATGCGAAAGTAGACGTGAATGATGCCTTAGCGGAGACCAGAGGAGCGCCGTGAGCATATTTCCGCCGTCGGCAGATTCCCAATAATACGGGTATCCCAGGCTTTGGTAACAGGCATTGACGCCGTCGGCATATTCAGCGAGGAATCTCGAGTCTCCCATAACGGCGGCAGTTAGCGCTGTGAGGGGCCACGGCGATTCTACCGGAGATCGATACGGCATCTCCGGCCATGCTGATTTGAAGCTTCGCCAAAGGTGGAGACTTCGCGGATCGGATGGAGCGGCGTAACCCGTAAATTCAGGCCACAGTTGCGTCACCGCGCCTGGATAGAACTGCGTCCACGACGACGCAGTAAAGCGACCGGTGATGGTACTTCGCGCCCAGTTGTAGTTACCGTTCGATCTATTCCAAAATTGAGCCAATCCCGCGGCGATGATCGCTTGGTCGGAAAAGTACGCTGACGACGCTCGCGGGTTCTCCCACGCGTTTTGTTCCAGCCATGCGATCGCGCCAAGCCCGCGCCAAACCTCGAAGTTATCCTCCGCCAAGCAGAAGTTGTAGCCGGGGAGGGCCGCCGTACAATCGTATTCCGACTGGAAGAGTCCCGTCGAGGCTTCCGCGATGCACTGGGCGTGCCGCTCCTGGGTAACAATCCATCTTCGCGCGGCGCGATCGCCGGTTTCATAAAGATAGTACATTGCGGTGAGGAAGACGGCCGCCGGGGCATCCGTGGCGTCGGCCTTGCCGGTAGACGACATTGAAAATGGGTCTCTCGTAAACGTGAAGTCGTAGATCGTGCAGCCCGGGCCATAAATGCCGCGTGCGTTGAGGTTGGCAACGTACCATCGCTCGAAGCCGAGGGCCGTCGCGGCGTCTCCGCTTAGACTCAGTCCAATGGCTGCGTATGCACCAAGGTACGGCGTCACGTGTGTTGCGTTCGGCGCATTGCTGTTTGCGAGCGCGCCGTTCGGCAGAACCAGGGATCTAATATAGGAATCAAGCAACTTCGGCCCCGCCACCGCTGGCCGCGCCGTCATCGCGACGAGTGCTGCGAACAAGAATAGGTGGAAGATTTTTAGGCTCCTGAGCATGACGTCGTCCCCCCTGATGGTGGCACTCCATTGCAGGCAGCCGGCCGCGCCTAAGCGCGAACCACCTTCCTCTGTTGTTAATTTATGTTAACGCATTACCGTCTCCTCCGGGC
>JAFAOZ010000039.1 GCA_019247395.1 Vulcanimicrobiota bacterium
CCAACGGTACCGCGCCGGGCTTCATTGCATTTGCGGGTGACGGGAAGTTCGTGGCGTGCATGCCCGGCGTGCCGCGCGAGATGAAACCGATGATGACCGACAAAGTTCTCCCCTTCGTGCGCGAGCGTTTGGGCAGCGGAGACGGCATTTACACCCGCGTGCTGCATACCATCGCGATCGGCGAGTCGGAGATCGACCACCGCATTAACGATCTCTTTCGCAGGGGCGAGAACCCGAAGATCGCGGTGCTCGCTCACGATTTCAGAGCCGACGTGAAGATCATGGCCAAAGCAGCGTCGCGGGGGCGCGCCGAAGCGATGATCGCGCCGCTTCAATCGGAGCTCGAGCGCCGCCTCGACGGGTACGTTTTCGGCCAGGATACGAAAACGCCGTCGGGCGCGATACACGACCTTTTGCAGGCACAAAAAGCGACGCTCGCCGTCGCCGAATCGTTTACCGGCGGGCGCATTGCCGCAGCGCTGACGAGCGTTGCGGGTTCATCGCAGAGCTTTGCCGGAGGCGTGGTCGCATATGCCAACGACGCGAAGACGTCGTTGCTCGGCGTTACGCCCGCGACGTTGGAGCGTAGCGGCGCCGTCAGCGAAGAAGCCGCGCGTGCGATGGCGGCCGGCGCGCGCGAGCGTTTCGGCGCCGACGTCGCGCTCGCGACGACGGGGATCGCAGGACCGGGCGGCGGAACGGCCCAGAAACCGGTTGGGCTAGGCTGGCTCGCGCTCGACGATGCGCGCAACGGTGTTGTAGTACGGCGCCTTCAGTTATCGGGAGACCGGGAAACGATCGCCTCGCGTGCGACGACCATCGCTCTGGGCATGCTCTGGCAGCATCTCCACGCTCAGACGTCGTAGCCGATTGCGGCGAGCGCTCGTTGCGTCTGCAGCGCGTCCTCAAAGCTCGGCAGCGTGTTGGGTTCGCCCTCGATCTTTTTAACGAACTCGTCGTAGAGCTCCATCATCGGCGGAACGTTCTCCTCGATTCGCGCGTAACGCGCGTACGGCGAGGCTTTGCATTGCAGCTCGCTGGTCTCGTCTTCGTCGACCGTATAAAGCGTGACGTCGGTAATCGTCGGGCCGCTTTCGACGGCTGTTCGTCGCTCGCCGTGCACGGCGCACGTGTACGATTCCACCGTCGTGGTTCCGTCGGCGCTGACGCGAGCGGCCAAACCGCCGGGATATTCGAAGAGCGCGAACGCGCCGTCGGCAACGTCGGTGCGAAACGTGCCGCGTTCGTCGCTCCGGTCGGCGTTCGCCGTGCGGTGGAAGCCGAGCATCCGAGTTGGCGGACGTCCGGCGAGCCAATTTGCGTGATCGATCAAGTGCGACATGACGGCGCCGGTGAGGCCGCCGCCGCGCTCACGCTCGAACCACCAGCCGCGCGAGCGCCGGTCGTGACGGCGTAACGACGCACGAAGCAGCGTAATCTCGATATTTCGCAGCGGATCGAGATGCCCGTTGACGACGAGCTCCTTGAGCGCCTGCGCTTGCGGCACGAACCGGAACTCGTGGGCGACGCCGCAGGCCGTACCGGCAGCGTCCTGCGCGTCCACCATGCTCTGCGCATCGGCAACCCGCAGCGCGAACGGTTTTTCGCAGATGACGTGCTTGCCGTGCGCTAATGCAACGAGAACGTCGTCCCGATGGGCAAAGGGCGGCGATGCGATCGTAACGGCGTCGAGCTCGATGCCGTCAACCATCTCCGCGCAGGAGCGGAATGCGTGCGCGACGTTCGCGGCACGTGCCGCTTGCGGCGCACTCGACGGCGAGGCGAGCGCGATCACCTCGAAGCGCGGATGGTTCCTTAGGGCCGGCAGATGCACGCGCACGCCGAAACCGGTGCCGACAATCCCGATTTTGTAACGCTTCACTCAATCGCTCCGATGCACGATTCCAAAATGTCGAGGGCATGCTCGAGATGCCGTTCTTCGATAATTATCGGCGGTGAGATGGCAATGACGCTGCCGTCCTCGCCGGACTGCGAGAAGATGACTCCGCGCCCCAGTGCCGTCTTGATGGCGGCAAAGGCGGTCGCGCCGTCGCGCAGCGACACACCCCACAGCATTCCACGCCCTCGAACGTCGCGGACGGCGGGATGCCTGCGCAGCGCGTCGAGCCGCGGCCCGAGCCGCTCCCCGTGTGCCGCCGCGCGGGCGGGCAGCTCGAGACGCTCCATCTCATCTACGGTGGTCAATGCGGCGGCGCACCCCAGCGGATTGCCGAGGAAGGTCGAGGTGTGAAGCGCTTCGCCGGTGGAAAGCGGCCACGCATCCATAACCGCGCCGCGTCCGACCGCTGCGCTGATCGGAACGCCGGAGCCCATTGCCTTCCCGATGCAGATGATGTCGGGAACGATGCCTTCATGCTCGATGGCGAACCACGTGCCGGTGCGCGCGAAGCCGGTAAAAATTTCGTCAACGATCAAGAGAATGTTGAGCTCGCGGCAAATCGTAGCGATCTGCCGCAAATAGCCTGCCGGCGGAACGACGCAGCCGCCGCGCCCTTGAATCGGTTCGACGACCAGCGCGGCGACGTCGCCGTGTCGTTCGAGCAGATCGCGCGCGTGCGACGCGGCTTCGGTAGCATTCTCGCGCGAGTGAGGATAGTGAAGCGCGACGGGTTCGTGGCGAAGCATGCCGGCGAACGGCGTTCGAAAACGTTCGATTCCGGCGACCGCGAGCGCCCCGAATGAGAGCCCATGATAGCCGCCGCGATACGTTGCGAACTGCGATTTGCCGGTGAAGAGCATTGCGGTCTTGAGCGCGGCCTCGACCGCTTCCGATCCGCCGGTGGCGAGGAACGCTTTGCTCAGCGCATCCGGTAAGATCGCTGCCAGCCGGTCGAGAAGGCGCACGCGAATTTCGGTTGGATGCACGTCTCCCATTCCATGCATCAGACGTTCCGCTTGAGCCGCGACGGCAGCCGCCACGCGCGTATTGCCATGCCCAAGACTTGCAACACCGAAGGCAGCGGTGCAGTCGATATAGTCGTTGCCGTCGACGTCGGTTACGATTGCTCCGTGAGCGGAGTTCCAAAAAATCGGAAAGTCGTTGGCGAGAAAGGTTACGTTGCGCTGTTCCCGCTCGCGCAGACGCGTAGCTAACGCCTTACTTTGCGGCCCTGGAATCGTCACGTTTCG
>JAFAOZ010000055.1 GCA_019247395.1 Vulcanimicrobiota bacterium
CCGTTGCGCGCACGTCCGCGCCGCTTCGGCTGGAACGCCGCTCCGACTTTGAAGGAAGACTTGCGCGGCAGCGACGCATCCACGTCGTCGCAGCCGATCGGCGTAAACTCGCGGCAGTCGCCCGGGCGCGCGGGATAGATGCCGCAGTAATACCGGCCGCTGCGGTTGCCCATCAGGAAGACGCATTGGTCTGAGATATCGTCGCCGACTTTGCGAAGCCAGCCGACGTGGTAGCTGTCGGCAGAGGGTCGCGCGACGACGTAGCGTTCCATCGTTTCGGCGTACGTCAAACCCAGGTGGTCGGCGATACGCTGCACGTCGGACTTGCTGACGAACGGCTCGTAGCCGCTGCAGCATTCCGCGCATCCCGGCGGACAGGCGATGTTCTCCGGCATCTCCTTGAGATGCTTGCGGGCGAGCTCGATAACGCCGCGCACGGCGTTGACGAACGCCGGGTCGTCGTTGTACTTGTAGACCCACTCGCGGTGAGCGATCTCATTGGTGTTGTAATATCGCGTCGTCTTCTCGTCGAACTCGATCGTAATGTGCTCTTCATCGATTTCGATTTTGTTGACGTGTTCGAGCGGACGCGCGTCCAAGAGTTCGGGATGAGTCTGCTGCCCGGTCCGGCGGGCAAAGTTTCGTAAATTAGTAAGGTCGATCGTCTCCATAACTTCACCACGATTCCCCTGGCTTGCGGGTACCGCCTCCGCAGAGAGCAAAAGAGAGCGGCCATGCGAACGGCTATCGGAGTCGATCTCGGCGGATCACACGTGACCGCCGCGGTGGTGAGCGAGGATGGGACGATCCATCAGCAGCACGAGAAAGACCTCGAAGACCTTCAATTCGACAAGGTCATCGCGGCGCTCGATGAGACGATCGGCGCGGCGCTCAAAGGAGCGGGCGGCGCAACCGGAATCGGGATTGGTTCCCCCGGTAACATAGACGCTGCATCGGGCGCCGTTCTCTACAGTCCGAACTTCGGCTGGCAGAATGCGCCGCTGGGGGCCGCGCTTCGAACGAGATTCGGCATACCGGTCTACGTTGCGAACGACGCACGTTGTGCGACGCTCGGCGAGTATACGTTTGGAACCGGCAAAGGAACCAAGGACTTCGTCCTTCTGACGTTGGGAACCGGGATCGGCGGCGGAATCGTCGCGGGCGGCGATCTTCTGCTGGGCCATCGCTGGGGTGCCGGAGAGATCGGGCACCATCAAATTCGTCCGACCGACGGCTTCGTCTGCGGCTGCACGAAGATCGGTTGCTTCGAGGCACAGGCTTCAGGAACCGGATTGATTCGCCACGCCTTTGCCGTCGCGTCATCTTTTCCGCGCAGCCCCCTGCTCGATGTTGCCCGCGATAAGCTCAGCTCCAAGAAGATTCGCAAAGCTGCGCAGGCCGGTGACGGCCACGCGCTAGCGGCCTGGCGTAACTTCGTCGGCGACCTCGCGATCGGTCTCGCGAACATCATCGCCTTCGTCAATCCGCAGACCATTGCGCTCGGCGGCGGCGTCTCCACCGCCGGCGCTTTCATGCTCGACGCGGTGCGACCGCTTGTGGAGACGTTAACGACCATGGTTCCGCGGGGTACGACCGATATCGTAGTGGCTTCACTCGGTAATGACGCCGGCCAAGTCGGTGCCGCGACGATGGCGCTCAAGGGCGGGTTAACCGCGGCGGTTGCCGTTGCGGTTTAGCGCTCTTCTGGTAGCGGCGCTCGCGCTGCTCTCCGCCGCAGCGGCGCTGCCGGTTCACTCTCAGAGTGGCGTTGACCCCATTTATAAGATTCGGCACGTCGTCATCATCATGCAAGAGAACCGCTCGTTCGATACCTATTTCGGAACGTTCCCCGGCGCCGACGGCATCCCGATGAAGAATGGCGTTCCGACGGTTTGCGTCAACGATCCGCAGACGAACGCGTGCGTACGCCCATATCACGACTCCAACGACCGCAATCGGGGAGGACCGCACAGCGCCAAAGCGGCCGTCGCCGTCATCAACGGCGGCAAGATGGACGGCTTCATCGCGGTGGCGCAAGCCGGAAAGGGAGCTTGTCGCAATCCCGACGCGCCGGACTGCGCGGGCGGTACCGACGTGATGGGCTATCACGACGGCCGCGATTTGCAGAACTACTGGCGGTACGCGCGCGACTACGTGTTGCAGGACAAGATGTTCGAGCCTAACGCGTCGTGGAGCTTACCGCAGCATCTTTTTATGGTTTCAGCGTGGTCGGCATGGTGCAAGCGCATCGGCGACCCGATGAGCTGCGAGAACGAGCTGCAAGAGCCCGACTATCCGCCCGATTTTCGCGCGCGCCGCAACCGGCACTTCCGCTCTCCGGAGCCCGGGCGCCCCGATTATGCGTGGACGGATATCACGTATCTGCTTCACGCGCGCCACGTGAGCTGGGCATATTACGTGATGGCCGGAACCGAGCCGGATTGCGCCAATGACCAAGCCGACTGCGGGCCCGTGCAACAGAAAGCCAAGACGCCCGGCATATGGAACCCGCTGCCGCACTTCGATACGGTCAAGCGCGACGGCGAGCTCGGCAACATTCGCGACCTGCGCGATTTTTATACCGCCGCTGCCAACGGCACGCTGCCGTCGGTCGTGTGGATCTGTCCGGCAGGGCCATACAGCGAACACCCGCCGGGGCTCGTAAGCCGCGGTCAAGCGTATGTAACCGGATTGGTCGATGCGATTATGCGCAGCCGCGATTGGGATAGCACCGCGATCTTTTTGACGTGGGACGACTGGGGCGGTTTCTACGATCACGTGCCGCCGCCGCAACCCTTCGATCACTGGGGCGGCCTCGGGTTCCGCGTCCCGATGCTCGTGATCTCGCCTTACGCGCGCATGACGTCCGGGA
>JAFAOZ010000122.1 GCA_019247395.1 Vulcanimicrobiota bacterium
GTCCCCGGGCGCTCCAGCCGCGCGGCTAACCGCTCACTGTGATACGGCCTGATGCGCCTTCGGTTGAGTCTCAGCTTGTAATTGCCCGCAGGCGGCGGCGATGTCGCGCCCCATATTCTGTCGCACGGTAACCGGCACTCCCGCCGCATCCAGAATGGCGGCGAAATCCCAAATACGCGCGTTATCGGTCGCGGAATACGCGCCGTCCGGCGTCGCATTATACGGAATCAAGTTGACGTGGTAGAGCCGCCCGCTCATGATTGCGGCCAGTTCGCGCGCACACTCGTCGGAGTCGTTGACGCCGGCGAGCATGACGTACTCAAAGAATATCTTGCGATTCGTCTTTTGAACGTGGCGCTCACAAGCCGCCATCAGCTCCGCTAGCGGAAAGCGCCGGTTGACCGGCATTAAACTCGAGCGCAGTTCGTCGCTGGGCGCATGAAGCGAGATCGCGAGGTTGACCTGAAGGCGCTCGTCGGAAAAGCGGTCGATCTTATCGACCAGACCGACGGTCGAAATCGTAATGTGCCGGTGCCCGAGCCCGAAGCCGTTCGGATCGTTCAACAGCGCGACGGCCTCCATCACCGCGTCGTAATTGTGAAACGGCTCGCCCATACCCATAAACACGACGTTCGTGATGCGCTTCTTCCGTTCGCCGAGCGTACGCGCGAAGAACAGCGCTTGCTCGAAGATCTCTCCCGCCGTCAAATTCCGATTGAAGCCGCCCTGACCCGTCGCACAGAACGCGCAGGCGAAAGCGCATCCGGCTTGCGAGGAGATGCAGACGGTGGTCCGGTCGCCATAGTGCTCCATTAGCACCGCCTCGACTTCTTTGCCGTCGTGAAGCCGGAAAAGTCCTTTCGTAGTCTGCTCGTCCCGCGAACGCTGCACGGCAATCGGCACGAGCGACGAGAACGCGATCCCGCGCGTGGTCAGGGCCGATCGCAGCTCCTTTGGAAGCGTCGTTACCTCCGCTGGGCCGGCGAGCAGTTCTTTGGTCGCTGCGTGATAGAGCTGGCGCAGACGGTACGCCTTGAGATCGTATTGCGCAACGAGCTCCGCCACGTCACCAAAACCTGCGCGCGATACGACGTCGCGCAGCCAAATGTCGATCGGATTCAAAAGAGACTCGCTTGTGTAATCTCGACGACCGGCGCGGCAGCACGCGGCTCGTCGAGTTTGGCGCGCACCGCTTTGAGATCGGCCCAGACGAGGCGCTTCACCGCGCCGATCTCGCCACCGGTTTGCCGAAGAATGTACGCGGGGTGGAACGTAACCATGAGGGGCGTATCGCGCGGCCCGATGTACCACTGGCCGCGCATACGGGTAATCTGAAAATCGCGGCCTAAGAACGACTTGGCAGCGGGGGCGCCCAGGGCGAGAATTACTTGCGGCGCAACAATGTCGATCTGTTCGTCGAGGAACGGCCGGCAGTTTTCCATCTCCTGCGCATCCGGGGCGCGGTTTCGCGGGCCGCTCGGCCCCGCGATCGTGGGCCGGCATTTGACGGTATTACAAATGAAGACGTCGCCGCGCGGTAAGTCAATCGCCGCGAGCATGCGATCGAGCAGCTGGCCCGCTTTGCCGACGAATGGCCTCCCGAGCTGATCTTCGGTTTCGCCCGGGCCCTCGCCAACCACCATGAGCCGCGCGCAGGGATCTCCCTCGCCGTAAACGTTGTTACGCCGTTCGTAGCCGATCGTGCACCTACGGCACGCGGCTGCTGCGATCGAGGCTTGCGCGAGCAGCTCCTGCCGGCGAGCTCGCTCGTCGCCATCCACCGTCAGCGCCGTTCCTTGCTGACTGCGACCGCCCGCCCGAATGCAACGACCTGACACGAACCGTCGCTGCCCTCGGAGACAAAAAACTGCAAGCCGACGACGGCGTTGGCGCCCATCGCGTCGGCGCGCCGCCTCAGCGCGTCGAGAGCATCGTTGCGAAGCTGCTCGGCATCGCTTAAAAACTCCGTACTCGATAATCCGATCAGCATGCCCAGGCTGCGAAAGGTGGAGCGTAACCGGTTACGTGGCCGCGACGCGCTGCCGGAAACGTGGCCGTAACTGCGCACCAGCCGGTAACCGTCGATTTCATCGAAGGTAACGACGTCGTCCCGGGCGATCATCGCCTAGCCTTTCTCACACCTGCCGGTAAGCAGGCGAGTGCGAATTGCTGGGCGGAATGAGCGGGCATGCCGGAGATTTCACCGTCGGTGCTGATCATCCGCCTCGATGCAATCGGCGATGCACTTGCACTGACGCCGCTGCTTGCCGCGTTCCGGCGGCACGCGTTTTCGGTCGACGTCGTCTTGCGCCGGGAGAATGCAGGGATCTTTTCAAAGTCCGCTGCTCGCGACATCGTTACTGCCGATTTCGATCTGCGCTCGAGCGCTCGTTCGAACGTCTCAGCGATCGAAAAACTCGGGGCCGAGCTGCAGAGTCGCGCGTATTCACACGTTCTCGTCGCGACCGAAGATCCGGGCGGATACCGGCTCGCAGCGGCAATCGGCGCGCCGGTTCGCGTCGGATTCGTCAATGCGGGTGGCAAGCCGTTGAAAAATCTATGGGCCAGGCGCTTACTCACGCAGGCGATTGCGCGGAGCGCGGGCCTCGACACGGCGGGACCGCATGAGTGTCAGGTACTCTTTGAGCTTGCGGCACCGTTGCTTGGCGACGAACGGCCCGCCCGGGACGCGGCCGAGCTCCGCCCGCTCGTGCTGGAACGCGAACCCGATCCCGACGAACGCATCGCGATCCAAATTACCGACAAGTGGGAACGGCTGGGTATCGGATTCGCCGAAGTCGTTGACATGATTCGGCGGGCGGGCGGTTACGGTACCCTACATCTGCTGTCGGCTCAACGCGAGGCGTCATACGCGCAGCGAATCGCCGATGCGAGCGGCCTCGCCGTCAGCTTCTTCGCAACGTTGGAGCCGTGGAAGCACGCAATCGCTGCCGCGACGGCCATTATCACGCCCGACTCAGGCGCGTTACACGTCGCGGGAATGATCGGCACGCCGGTCGTCGCGGTCTTCCCTCCACGGCGGGATTATGCGCTGCAGGTTGCGCGATGGGCGCCGTGGGCCGCGCCGCATCGCATTATTGCGTCGCGTAACGGCTGGCCGGAACGGGCTACCGACGCGCTCGCGCAATTACTCGCGTAAATATCACCTGCACGGGCCGATTCTGCGATAAAGTTCGATCGCGCCGTCTCTGCGTGCAAGAGTGTAATCTCGGTCCGCGACAATGCGCGCAAGCGCGGGACCGTACTCTTGCAAGCGCGGAGAGTCGGCGAAAGCGCGATCGATTAAGATGAAACACGCATCCGTCGTTTCGGAAGCTGTCTCGGGTAAGAGTCGCGCGGCGGGATCGTAGAGGGCGAGATGCGTGTACGCTTCCTCCTGAGTAGCGACGCTCGCATTGGGCGGCAGTAATGTCAAGAAACGATCCAAAGCCGCGTCGCGGGGCTGGGCTGCGCGCAGGTTGAGCCCGGGATGGAGAGGATCGGCGACGGTCAGCTCGACGACGCAGAGAGCAATGCAAACAAAAAGCGCGGTGCGCCGGCGCGGAGCTGCAAGCGCTCCGGCGGCACATGCAAACGGTGCCAAAACGTAGCCGATCCAAGCTCCGGCGTAGTGCGTTCCGAGCGTAAACGTCGTCGGCATGCGCGAGAAGAGCACCTCGGCAAGCGGCGCTGCCGCGAGCCACATCATGCTCGATCGAAACGGCAGAAAGAGCAGTGGTACGAAAACGAGCAGCACGAACCCGAGCCGCGCTCCAAGCGCGACCGCCGGAGATTGCTGCGACGGCGCGTGCCATGCGTAAAAGCGCCACGGCTGCCAGGACGACGCCGAGGCTGCGGCATGCGGCCGAATAAACCCGAAGAATGCGATCAATAGTGCGACGCTCAGCAGGCCGACCGCAGCCGCTAAACGACCGCGATCCGTTCCGCGATAGCGCCATGCGCCCAGCGCGCCGCCGATCGCCAGAAAAATCGCCTGGTCTTCCTTAATAGAGAGGGTCACGAGCGCAGCGACCGCCGCCCCTGCGATGTAGCCGGCATCGAACGCATAGAGCGTCCACGCTACCGCGGCGGGCGCGAAACCGTTCTCGTGAAAGTCGCCGAAGATGAGTCCGGCGAGCGGTGGGTAGAGCCACGTCACGACCGCCGCCAGACGCGCGGCGGTAAGATCGGAGCGAGCGCGGACCAATCCATAGATCGGCGGCGCCGCTAGCGCGCCGGCGATCGCTTGCAATGCCACCAGCGTCAGCGGGGAACGCACGAGCATGATTGCCAGCCCGACCGGATAGAGAATCGGCGAAAAGTGAAAGGCCCAGTGGCTCCCCTCGATCGGGTTGCAAAAGCAACCGAACGCGTTTACCGCCGTTTGTGCGAAAATTCCGAAATCGACCAGATTGCGATGCGCCTCGAATTTGAGCGAGCCCAGCCACGTGAAGAGCGCCGCGTAAACGAGGCACCCGAGCCAAAGAAACCGATCGCGCACGTGTCAGCCGGCGGCGATTGACATTTCGGGCGGATGCGCCAGCGTTTGGTAGACGACGCAATAGCGCTCGGTCAGGCGCAGCAGCGTATCGAGCCGCTCTTGCGGTTCGTCGGTTTCCAGCTCGAAGCGAACGCGAATATGCGAGAATCCGACGGCTGCGTCTTTCGCGACGCCCAACGTTCCGCGAAAGTCGAGATCGCCTTCGACTTTAACGAGGCCGCTTCGCAACTCGATCTCCAACGCGGTCGCGACGGCAGCGAGCGTTACGCCGGCGCACGCCGCGAGCGCTTCCAAAAGCATATCGCCCGAGCATGCCGCCGTCCCGTCGCCTCCGGTCATTGGATGCAGACCGGCTGCGACCAACGCTTTTGCAGTCGAAACGCTACACGTCACGCCTTGGCCGAGACGACCCTCCGCTCGCAGCGTGATGCGAGCGCTCTCCGGCGAAGAACGGTAACGTTCTTTCAGCGGCGCTTGCAATGCACGCAGTTCGTCGGTCTTCATGTCTCGTGTCGAGTCACGGGCGCTTCGGCGCCGACGAAAGCGGCTCCCGTTGCTGCAAATATGGCCACACGAACGTATCGATGGAACCGTCGAGCACCTCCGCAACGTTTCCGGTTTCAACGCCCGTACGATGATCTTTGACGAGTTGGTAGGGTTGAAGCACGTACGACCGAATCTGCGATCCCCATTCGTTTGCTTGGCGCTCCCCGCGAAGATCCGAAAGTCGCTTATCCCGCTCCTCGGCAGCGCGTGCCGCAAGTCGCGCGCGCAGAATGTTGAGTGCGACCTCGCGGTTCTGCGCCTGCGAGCGTTCCTGCTGCGACGCCACGACGACACCGGTCGGCACGTGAATGATGCGCACGGCCGATTCCGTCTTGTTAACGTATTGCCCACCCGCGCCGCCGGATTTGAACGTTTCGATTCGCAAATCGTCGGGCTTGATCTCGACGTCGAGATGTTCCCCGGCCTCGACTTCGGGGATCACGTCAACTGCCGCAAACGACGTGTGACGGCGATGCGCCGCATCGAACGGCGAGAGCCGCACCAGCCGGTGCACGCCCCGCTCGCTCTCGAGCAGACCGTACGCATTTCGACCGCGCACGAAAAACGTTATCGACTTTAAGCCGGCCTCTTCCGCCGGGGACTCGTCAACGATCTGTGTGGAGAAACCCTTCGCCTCAGCCCAGCGCACGTACATTCTGGCGAGCATCGCCGTCCAATCGGCCGCGTCGACGCCCCCTGCGCCGGCAAAAATGCTGACGATCGCGTTGCGAGCGTCGAACTCGCCGCTGAAACTCGCGGCCATCTCGAGGGCTTCCAGCGACGTCGCTGCGTCGTCGATCGCGCGTTGCGCTTCGGATTCGGCCGCCGCGTCCTCCGGGAAGAGCTCGAGCAGCTCGCGTGCCTCTTGTATGCCGCGACCGACGCCGTCTGAGGAGGCCGTCTCGTCGCGCAGCTCGGCGAGCTCTTTCATCACACGTTGCGCCGCCTCGGGATCGTTCCAAAACTCATGCGCGCGCGAACGCTCGTCGAGCTCGGCTATCCGCCGCCGCTTGCCCGAGTCGTCAAAGACGCTCCTTGAGGGACGCTAGGCGTTCCTCCAGACGCGTGAGCTGCGTAAATTGCGATTCGCTCATCGCGCATCGAGTTTTTCGGCAGCGCCGCGACTCCCTTGTCGGCGCGGTCGCTCGTCGTGATCGAACCACAGCTATTACGACGGAGGTAGACCATGTACGTTCAGCCGCTCGACGGCTCGCTCAACGCCAACTCGCTGGCGTCGCTTGCAAATACTGGAACCGAAGGCTCCGTATTCGCAGGCGCTATGCCCGCTGCCGCGGGCGATAATATCTCGCGCTTCGTTCCGCCGTGGTCGAATGAAAGCGGCGACGGGGCGTATGGCGATGCGTTTTCCAATCCGAGTTCGTTGCAAGGCGCGTTCGGATCGCTCATGGGCATGCTGCAACAGCTCATGACGATGCTGCAATCGCTCATGGGATATGGCTGCAATGCTCCATACGGTCTTGCAAGCGGACCGCAGTACGGATCGGGAAGTTGTCCGCCGAACGCTTCGGGAAGTTGTCCGCCGAACGGTTCGACAAACTGCCCGCCCTACCGCAACGAACGTTTCTTCCAGAATGCGAGTGGCTCGAGCGACGGCGATCCGCACTTGTCCTTCAACGGCGCGCGCTGGAACAACATGACCTCTCAGCCCGACTTGCTCAACTCCAACTCCTTTGCGGGCGGCTTTCAAATCTCGACGCAAGCGACGCCGCCAAACGGAAAAGGCATTGCTTGGAACCAATCGGCGACGGTCGCCCTGAACAACGGCGCCACGAAGATCAGCATGAATAACGACGGGCAGGCGACCATCACCAACAACGGTCAGCAGGTAGCGATCGAAAAGGGCCAGACGCTGCAGCTAGGTGACGGCGAATCGGTCACCTACGAACAGAACGGCGCGCTGCGCGTCAACGCCGCAAACGGGAACGGCGGACGCATCGAGACGACGCTGACGCCGGATGGTAAGGGCGTGAACGTCGACGTCACCGCGCACGACGTCGACCTCGGCGGCAGTTTGGTCAACGGTTGGGAAGAGCGACGCCAAGATCATGAACCCGGCGGCCCGTGGCGCGCGCCGTGGCCGATTCGGGAGCCAATCGACGGCCCCAACTGGCCGGCACCCGATCCATACCCGCATCTGCCGAATCCGCGGATTCCAACTCCGCTTGGGAATTAGGCGATCCGAAAGAACGAGCGCGCGGCCACGACGCCGCGCGCTCTTGTACGACTAGGGACGAGCAGCTTTCGTTTTCGCGAGCGTGCGCCCTGTCATCGAGGCCTCCAGAGCAGGGAGCCTAGGGAGCACCTCGAACCTCGGAGCTTTCCCTGCTAGCTAACCCCCTTAGCTACTCTTATAAAAGAGGTTGACCTTTTGATGCATATGCATATGCGCGTCGCTGCAGTTTTAGGCTGTGTGGCGGCGCTCGCAATGGTCGGCTGCTCGACGAACAGCGGTATGACGCCGGTCGGCAGCGCGACGCAATCGCAAAGCGCAAGTCACTCCTTCTCAGGGCCGGGATGGCACTCGGAGAACGGCGTGCTTTTCCACACTCCCCACTACATGGTAACGCGTCAGAACGCGAATCACGGCAAGAGAGGCGATGTGTCGCTCTCGTATGGCGGTGGTCCGGTGCTTGTCGCGCCGAAAGTTTACATCATCCTTTGGGGCTACAAACAGTATGGCGATTCGGACAAAGTCGCCAAGCTTCTCAAGAAGTACGTCAAAGCCGAGGGCGGCAGCTCGTTCGACAATACGGTTACTCAATATTACATGACGTCGAACGGCTCGAACATCAATATTACGAACCCGTCCAACCAGCTCGGCGGTATTTGGGACGATGAAGGCAATGCCGTTCCGGCCCACCCGACGGATGCGCAAGTGGCGGCCGAAGCGCTTAACGGCGTTACCCATTTCGGCTACGATGCCGGCGGCTCGTACGTCGTTGCCACTCCCCACGGTCACAGCAGCATCGGTTTCGGCTCGTCGTGGTGCGCGTATCACAGCAACACCGTCTACAATAACCAGTACGTCGCGTACACCAACCTGCCGTACATGCCCGATGCGGCCGGCAACTGCGGCGCCAGCATCATCTCCGCTCCCAAGGACGAGCCGGCCGTTGACGAAGGCGTAACGATCGTCGAAGGCCACGAGTATGCGGAGTCGGAGACCGATCCGACGCCCTTCAGCGGCTGGAACAGCGCGTTCGGCGAAATCGGCGACCTCTGCGCCTGGTACGACATTGCGAACGACAACTTCGGCAAAAAGCAGTTCACGATGCAGCCGATGTGGAGCAATGCGAGCGGCTCCTGCGTCCACGGGATGTAGCCACTAGCGAAAGCTAGCTCGCTCTGGAGTCAAACGGGGTCATCGCTTATGCGGCGGCCCCGCTTCTTCTTATGAGCGGCTAGGCGGAGGGAGCGACTAAAGTCGCGATGAAGCAGCCATCAGTTTCCCGATTTCCCCCCTCGCTACGTAAAGAGGTTTCCCAACTATGCACAGACCCTCGCGATTTACAGCAGTCTTAGGCTGTCTGGCAACGCTCGCAATGGTAGGCTGCGCGACGAACGGCAACGTCGCTCCGGTGACGCCGCAGCAACAACCACAGGTCCGAGTTCCTTCCGGCCCCGGCTGGGTTTACAAGGACGGCGTGCTCTACCACCAACCGCATTACATGGTGACGCGCAACGCGGCGGTCAAACCGCCTTCAATCTCGCTCACGTATTACGGGGGCCCGGTTCAGACAACGCCGGCGGTCTACATCATCTTCTGGGGTTACCAAACGTATGGCGACCGACAGGGCGTACAAAATCTGCTGACGACGTACATGACGAACATGGGCGGCAGCGGTCACAACAATATTTACACACAGTATTATGGCGTCGTCGGCAGCAACACGACGTATATTTCTAATCCGACCGGTCAGCTACTCGGGGTCTGGAACGATCAGACCAACAAGGTTCCGCTTCATCCAACCGACTCGCAGGTCGCCGCCGAAGCGCTGCATGGCGTTACTCACTTTGGTTACAACGGAAATGCTTCGTACATCGTCGCGACGCCGCACGGCCGCAGCACGAGCGGCTTCCGTACGCAGTGGTGCGCCTACCATAGCAACACCTTCACGAACGGCAATTTGGTGTCGTACACCAACCTGCCGTACATACCCGATGCCGGCTCGGCCTGCGGCTCGAATATCATTTCCCCGCCGAGCGACGAAACGGGAGCCGACGAGGGCGTGACCATCGTCGGCGGACACGAGCAAGGCGAGTCGGTCACCGACCCGCAGCCGAACACCGGCTGGTACAACACCAGCTACGGTGAGATCGGCGACATCTGCGCCTGGACGAATATTCAGAACGATCCGTTCGGCAGCTATTCGTACACGAGCCAGCCAATGTTCAGCAACGCAACGCATTCCTGCGTGCATTCATACTAAGCATCGCCGGCAACTCCTCATAACAAGAAGGCCGCTCCGTTGGGGGCGGCCTTCTTCGTTAACGCTTTCCTAACTGAAGAGCGATTAACCGACGCGCTGCCCGGGAAGAATGGCGCGGAGGTATGATGCATGGCTGAAGAACGAAAAATCGTAGAAGTCCAGGGCGACTCGGCCGGACCGGTCGCGTGGCTCATCGGGCTCATCGTCGTGGTCGCCGCGGTGCTCGTGGTTCTCTTCTACTGGCACCCGTGGAATACGAACTCCACTACCAACAGCACCACCACGATCACACAACCGGGCAACGGCACCACGAAGAGCAACTCGTCGTCGAGCACCAACTCGTCGCCGTAACCCGCTGATATCGCTATTCTGTAGAGCTCGTTGCTGCCGTCACACCCGCTGACAACCGGCGGCAACGAGCATATCCGCCGCCCAGGAAGGCTGCCGAGCAAGCCGAAAACCTGCTTCAGGAGGTTTGCTATGAACAGGCTTGTTGCACTTTTTGCGCTTGCCGCGCTTACCATTGTCCCGGCGGTCGCGCGTTCAAGCTCGACGTCTATCGCAGCGGTTGGAGTGGGCGCTCACGGCTACGATTGGCTCATCGGGACATGGGCGTGCAAGAACAGCATGCCGTCGCCGATGGGCGGCCCCGCCGCGACGACGCTTACCGTCTCTCGCTCGACGAACGGCTCGTTGGCCATTCACGTCAGCGGAACGAATTTCGACGGCGTCGGCTACGTCACGTACAGCCCGAAGACAAAGACCTGGTGGAACCCGTCCGCGCTCGCAACCGGCGATACGAGCAGCGAATCGTCGCAACAAACCGGTAAGAAAACCGTCTGGACGGGGCCGTTTTATGAAGCGGCCACCGGGAAGAGCATGCCGATTCGCGACACCTACACCCTTGTGAACGCCACGACCTATCACGATCTTTCGGAAGCCCAAATCGGCGGCGTTTGGAAGACGATAGGCAACATCACCTGCACTAAATCGTAGGGTTTGATTTCAAGGGCCGTTCCGCTCTTCGAGGAGCGGAGCGGCCCCGTTGTCGAAACGCGGCGTAAGCGGAGGCGCTTTAAGATTGGCTGTTCCCCAGCAACCGTCGGGGATTAAGAATGGCTGGCGATTTTATGTCCCGGTCATCGTTGGAATTGCATCCGGCGTTCTTCTGATTGCCGCGGCGGACGTGCTCGGCCGCACTCATCTCATCTCTAGTGACGTGCGTGATGCGGGCCTCGTCGTCGGCGGTGCGCTCTTAGGCCTCGTTGCACTCGCGCTCGACGAGCTTTACCGCACGGGGCCGGCCCTCAGGCGAATGCGCCGCGAACGCGAAACCGAGTTCGCGCGA
>JAFAOZ010000134.1 GCA_019247395.1 Vulcanimicrobiota bacterium
GCTCAGGATGACAGCGGATGGTTGAATTCTGGATTCTCTCGGTCGTTCTGATCGCGAGCGCGGTGTGGACGATCGCGGCGAGCAAGCCCGTCTACAGCGTCGTCGCGTTGCTGCTCAATTTCTTCGCGCTTGCGGTGCTCTACGTCACCCTTTCGGCCGAGTTTTTGGCGGTGATTCAAATCATCGTCTACTCCGGCGCGATTCTGGTGCTCTTCGTCTTCGTGATTGCGCTGCTCAGCAGCGGCGTTGCACCCTTTGCGATGGGTCCCAATCGTTTGCCGAAAATATGGCTGCCGGGGGCTGCCGTCGTCTTGATTTCCCTGGGATTCTTGGTCTATGCAGTCTCGCAGGCGGTTCCGGTGCCGGTTCGGCCGCCGAACGGGCCGGTAGGCGCGGCCAACGTGTTCGGCAGTGTGGGCGATTTCGGCAGCGCACTCTTCACGGTGCAGTTGCTGCCGTTCGAAGTCACTGCGTTAATTCTGATGGTCGCTGTAATCGGCGTCATCACGCTCGGCGGCGAGGCGATGGCCGACGCGGCGCCGCGCGGGCACGAGCGGAAGGTCGAACGCGCTATGCGTGAGGCGATCCTGCGCGAGGGAACGGATTGATGGCCGTCTCGATCGACCACTACGTCGGGCTGGCCGCAGTGATGTTCTTTATCGGCGTCATCGGCGTGATCGTTCGCCGCAATCCGCTCATCATGCTGATGAGCATCGAGCTGATGTTCAACGCCGCAAATCTACTCTTCGTCGCGTTCGCGCGCGTCTGGCTGCAGAACTCGGGCCACATCTTCGCATTTCTCGTGATCACGGTCGCGGCCGCGGAGGCTGCGATCGGCTTGGCGATCATCGTGACGACCTTCGGCCCCGAGCGGTACGTCGACGTTGACGACGTCAGGGCGCTGCGGGGCTAACGATGCCGCACCATCTGCTCGGCGTTCCCGGTTCCTATCCGCTGGTCGTAGCGCTGTGGCTGCTGCCGCTCGTGGGAGCAATTCTCTGCTGGGTCTTCGGCCCGCAGTTGCGCGGTCTCGCCGGCTGGCTCGTTTCCGCGTTTGTGGGAGCCTCGTTCGTGCTCGCGGCGCTTTCGTGGAACGCCGCGACCCAGACGGCCGGTGCGGCGCTCGGTGCAAGTCAGATGCTCGGCACGTGGATGCCCGGATTCGACTTCGGGCTGTTGCTCGATCCGCTTTCGCTGATTTGGACGTTCATCATTACGGGCGTCGGTTTTTTGATCGTCTTTTACTCAATCGGCTACATGGAAGGCGATCGCGCGTACGCGCGCTTCTTCGCGTACATGAGCTTCTTCGTTTTCGCGATGTTGACGCTCGTGCTCTCGGACAACTGGGTCGGCTTGCTCGTGGGTTGGGGACTCGTCGGCGTCGCGTCGTACTTTCTGATCGGTTTCTGGTTCCAGCGCCCTTCGGCCGTCGCGGCCGCACGCAAGGCCTTCGTCATCAACGTCATCGGCGACGCCGGCATGATGTTCGCGATTTTCCTGATCGTCGCAAACGTACACGCGATCGGCTTCGGCGACGTCTTCTCGGCCGCCGGCGGTCTGAGCTCGTCGCTCGTTTTTTGGATCTGCGCGACGCTCTTTATCGGCGCGATCGCGAAGTCGGCGCAGGTGCCGCTCCATACTTGGCTTCCCGATGCAATGGAGGGCCCGACGCCGGTCTCGGCGCTCATTCACGCGGCGACGATGGTGACGGCCGGGGTCTATCTCGTCGCGCGCTCCGCGCCGCTATGGAATCATAACCCGCAGGCGCAGGTGCTCGTCGGGACGGTCGGAGCGGTAACGGCGCTCGTTGGAGCGATTCTCGGCACCGCGCAATGGGATATCAAACGCATTCTCGCCTATTCGACCATGTCGCAGATCGGCTACATGATCATGGCCGTCGGCGTCGGGGCGTACGAAGGCGGCATCGCACTCTTCTTTACCCATGCGTTTTTCAAAGCACAGCTCTTTCTCGGAGCGGGCCTCATAATTCACGCGCTCAATAACGAACAAGACGTGCGCCGGATGGGCGG
>JAFAOZ010000335.1 GCA_019247395.1 Vulcanimicrobiota bacterium
GCGAAGGGCCAAAACTCGTTTCGCGCGATTACGTCGGGTGGCAACGATCGCTACAAAGCCGCAAGAGCATGGAATCCATGCTCGGGCCTCGGCGTGCCGATTGGGACGGCGATCGAAGCGTTGCTTAGTGCGTAATCATCTCCTGCGCATCGTCTTCAAAGGTCGTATGCGCGGATTTCAATTTTGCGAACGCGTGTGAAAGCCGCTCTTTGTCGACCCCTGCGATTGCCGAGAGTTTGCGATGCGCCTCTTCGAGGGCGTTCCTCGATTCATGCAATACCTTTGAGACTTCCGATTTAGCGTCGGCCATCCGAAAGCAGCCTCCTTTTGGCTGATCTAGTGCGCTGTAGCCTTAGATATCGTCACGGCGATAGCTAGCGCCTGCTCCTGACTCAGTGCGGCGCCGGCGGCGGTTAAACGGTCGAGCTCTATGGCTTCATATTCCTCTGCGAGAAGGCCCCAGAGGCGGTTTCGCCCACGCAACTCCGTCTGTTGGCGCACCTCGCCGCGCACGCGGTAGTGTGCGTCGGTGAAGCCGAGTAACGCGGCGGCGGGTTCGTGGCTGCCTTGCAGAGCGGCGAGTAACGCATGGTGATCCAGCACATTGACGAGCCAGCGACCCGAGCGATCACGCATGCCGAGCGCTTCACGCAACCATTTGCCGGCGTCATGGAGGTCGTTTGCGGCGAGCGCATAGGCCGCAAGATTTACCGTCGCCAAAACCAGATAAGGCGAACGTAGAATCGCATACGTTTCGCGAGCGCGCGCTGCGGTCTGTCGCGCCGGCTCGATGCTTCCGACGAGATATTCCAAATCGGCCAAATTGAGCAAAACGCCGGCATGAGCTTCGCTCCCCGGTCGCTCGGAACTAGCTACCTCGAGAAAACGCCGGCGCGCCGATTCCATATTGCCCCGATGAGCGTCGACCGCGGCCCACGTGCGCGTCACGGTGTTTCGCGTTATGCGTGCCAATGTTTCCGAGTTTTCGTACGCTTCGACAAAGGCTGCATCGGCCGCATCGTACTCGCCGGCCGATGAATAGCTGGCTCCGAGATTTTTCAGCGCGCCGGCGATCTCGTCGGCGTCACCGCTCTGCTTTGCAATCTCGACTGCTCGTTGTGCGGTCGCCATGCGATCGGCGAGCGGGCGTCCGGCCAGCCACGCCAAGACGATGGCGTGCCGGAGGATTCGGGCGTGTGCGGTTGCGCTCGGCATCGCGTCGCTTTCGCGCGCGGCTTGCTCGTACCAGCCCAAGGCTTCTTGCGGGGCCGTCAAAATTTCCGGCCACTCGAGATTGGCGAGCAAAGTGATGGCCGTTGCGGGATCGTGCCGCTCATCCAGTGCCCAATCGATCATAGCGCGAATGTTATCGAGTTCCCGAACGGCACGGCCTTTCCAGCGTTCGTCCTCCAGTTCGTCAACGAGAGGCGCCAGCGCGGCCGCCCACTGCGCATAATAACGCGCGTGCCGGCCGGCGGCATCCTGTTCCTCGCCGGCGTCGCGCAACCGCTCAAGCCCATACTCTCGAATCGACTGCAGCAAGCGATAGCGCTGCTCGTCGCCGGCCGGTTCGGCGAGAACGAGCGATTTATCAACGAGCGCCGTGAGTAAATCCAGCACGTCGAACTCATCCATTGCGCCGGGCACGCTACCGACCGCGGTTGCGGCAGCGACATCGAAGGTCCCCGCGAAGATCGCGAGCCGCCGAAAGAGCGCACGTTCGCGTTCGTCAAGAAGATCGTAGCTCCAGTCAATGGTCGCGCGCAGCGCTTGGCGGCGCGGAAGCGCGCTCTTGTCGCCGCCCGTGAGCACGCGAAAACGCTCGTCGAGGCGTTGCGCAATCTGCATAGGAGAAAGCACGCGTACGCGGGCGGCCGCGAGCTCGATCGCGAGCGGCATTCCGTCCAAGCGCGTGACGATCGCCCTCACTGCTTCCGAATTGCCGGCTAACGCAAAGCGCGGATCGGCCGCGCGTGCGCGGTCTGCAAAGAGCGCAACGGAGGCCTCTTCGTCGAGCGAGGGTAGGCGCAGTACGTGCTCGCCGGCAACGTTGAGTGGCTCGCGGCTCGTGGCGATAATTCTTAAGTGTGGGCAACGGCGCAGCAGTTCGACCGTCACACCGCGCGCTTCGTCGATGACGTGCTCGCAGTTGTCCTGAATAAGCAGCAGGCGCCGGGCCTCCAAAAACTCGATGACCGTTTCGAGCAGCGGACGGCTCGGCACGGGACGCACGCGCAGCGTTGCCGCAATCGCACCGGTAACGAGCGACGCGTCGGTCAGCGGCGCGAGGTCGGTCAGCCAGACGCCGTCGCCAAAGGTCTCCAATAAATCGGCGCCGGCCTGCAGCGCACAGCGCGTCTTGCCGACGCCGCCCGGTCCCGCCACCGTCAGCAACGGCCCGCGCTGCAGCAGTGCTTCGATCTCCGCGACTTGCTCGTCACGTCCGACGAACGAGGTGAGCTGTATCGGCAGATTGTTCGGCAAAGCATCGAGCGAACGTAACGCCGGAAACGAATCGGCGAGCTGCGGCGCATGGACTTGAAAGACGTGCTCTGCTCGCGACAAATCTTTGAGCCCGTGTAAGCCGAGATCGCGCAGCGCGAGTTCGGGCGGAAGTGCGTCGCGCACAAGGTCGGCCGTCGTATTTGAGAGCAGCACCTGACCGCCGTGACCAATTGCGAGAAGCCGGGCGACGCGATTGACGGCCGGCCCAAGGTAATCGCCCCCGCGCTCTGCCGCATCGCCGGTGTGCAGCGCCATGCGCACGCGTAAGCCGTCGACGCTCGAAAAATCGGCTCCGGCGAGGGCTCGCTGTGCGTGCACGGCTGCGGCCAGCGCGTCGGGTGCAGTCGCGAATGCCGCGCAGAACGCGTCGCCGATCACTTTAAAGACGTAACCGCCGTGCGCTTCGATCGACTCGCGCATCATTTCGTCGTGGCGCTGCAGCGATTGGGACATTGCGACGCTATCGCGCTCCCAACGCTTCGTGCTGCCCTCGATATCCGAGAACAGAAACGTCACCGTACCTGACGGGCGGCTCATACAGCCGCTATTCGAGAGGATGCGGCGGTGTCCGTCTGCACGCTTGAGCCGTGTTGCGGCTTCTGCTAAAGTTCAAGGATGAAGCGGCGTAAGACCCGGTTGGCGACGGTGCTCAAAATCTTTCGTGGCGCTCCAAAAATTAATTACAAGCGATTCCGCGCGGATCTTGATGCCGTGGCTGACCCCGACCCGCGCCCGCGCGGCTGATAATCGTGGCCAGTCGTTTAAGCGCCGTGTCGCCCTTCGACAGGCTCAGGGTGACACGGGATTCAGAGTGACACGGGAGCGCTAGGGCGGGAATTCGTGCTGGAGCGTAATGCGGAAGCTCGAATACGCGGCCGGCGCCGGTCGGCCGACGCCACGGTACAGATACGTGCCTTCGACGCCGACGAAGCGAAAGTCGAATACCGGCGATAACGGAACGAGAAAGCCCGCATATGCTTCAACGTAGTTGTTGCTGTAATCGCGGTGCGAATCGAATCCGAGATCGCCACCAATCATCGGGCGCAGCCACGGCGTCACGCTCGCATCGTAGTAGGCTTGCGTTTCAGCAACGACGTTGCCTTGGAACCGCGAGTAGTCGGCGATTTGAGCCTCAACTTCCGCGTGCGGGTATGCGTTGCCGTAGGAGGCGCCGTAATCGCGCGCGTAGTCAAATCCGTAGCGCGTCTCGGGATAGCTGAACTGCCCGCGCAATCCGAAGCTATAACCGGCCTGCGCGAAGAGCTCGCCGTATTCGTATACGCCGAAGGGATAGCGAACGCCGACCGACGGGATGATCGCGTTTTCATTATAGATTTCAGAAAGCCCCGGCACGCCCGAGCGCGTGTCGTACCCGACGATCAGATCGGCGTACGGAACGATCGTTCCGTACACCACCAGATCCCGACGCGCTTCTGCGTTGACGAGCACGTCGGCGAATTGCGAGTCGTACGCGAGGCTCGCCTCGACGTCCCACAACGGTGTCGGCTTCGGGGACGGTGCGCCAGACGGCGTCGGTGTCGCGTAAGGCCTGGGCGTGTGGCGCGGCGCGGCAGCATAAAATCCGGGCGGCGGCGCGTACGGCATTTTACGTGCTTGCGCTGGCTAGTGCGGAGAAGCGAAAACGGACGGCGAGACGGTGGCGTTGGGCTGATAGTTGCTGAACGTCACCGTTCCATCGACGCTGTATCCGGGGAAACGGGCGCCAATTGTCGCTTGAGCCGGCAGCCGGTACGTTCCGACGGTTTCGTACGTTTGCGCCCACGTTAGACTGCCGCCGTTCGTGTAGTTCCATTGCGCCGTGCTCACGAGCGCCGATTGATCGTTGATCGTCACTACGACGCTCTTTACGCGGCTGCCGGTCTTCTTCGGAACGAGTGAATACTTCGATACCGTGCCGTCGTCGGTCATCGGCGTGATGTCGTACTGCTGCGTCGCTTGTTCGTAGGTCGGCGTCGTCGAGACGAGATCGCGGAATTTGGAGAGGGCGTTTGGAACGTTCTGAAACTCGATCTTGCGATTCGGCCGCAGATAGTAAACGCTGCCGTTGAAGGTCTTATGAACCGGGATCACGGCGTGGATCGTGGCCGAGAGCTGCGCCGAGGCGGTGTAGGAGTTCAGCGTCGGATTCGGGTTTGTGGCGCGCTGGAGCAGCGAAAGCGAGGCCGTCGCAACGGCGATGACGGTGATCATGGCTTAGCGCATTCGCTGCAGGACGGCAAACAACTCCGCGACCGAATAGGCGAAGCCGGGCAGTGCGGCGTGTTGGATCGTGTCGCTCTCATCCAAGCGGGTCGTCACGGTAGCGTCGTGCAGCTCGACGATGCGCCGCTGCGGATCGACGACGATGACCAGCGAGGAGCCGGCGCGCAAGTAGACGCCGATTTTGTCGTCGAGATCGATGCGGCGATCGTCAGGCGAGAGAATTTCTACGGCGACGTCGGGCGCAAGCGGCGGAATTTGCAACTGCTCATCGGTGAGGTCACGTAACCGCGCGTTGGAAACATAAGAAACATCTGGTACCAGTGGGCGTCGAACCTCACCCGGCGGCGCGATGCGAAAGCGCCACTCTGGCCCAACCTCGCCGCGGCCATGCGCCCAGCGATTGAGCTCAATCACAAGGGCGCCTTGGAGCCGGGAGTGATCGCGTTGCGGACTCACCTTTTGGAGCGGCCGCCCGCGCACCCACTCGGTTTCGGGCTTGGTTTCGGGGAGGACGATTTCGTGTATCGCCATGGCTTCACGCCATGCTATCACGCACGAATAAAACAACGCTAGAGGTTGGACGGCGCGACGAAGCAAAGAGGTACTCGCTAGCTACCTTTTCGCTCAGGAGGCCTCCTTAAACTATGCGCTTTTATACTTTCGCCACGGCGTGCGCGCTGCTCGCGCTCTCGGCACCCGTGACCGCATCGGCCGCTTCGTGGAGCCCGGCCACCGCAACGATGGTAACCTCGGGCGTCACGAGCAAATCCACGTTTGTGGTTCAGGCGTACGTGACGCTGCCGACGCAGTGCGATTCCGCTCGAATCCGAACGTTGGGCATCACGTCGCAGCTGCACCGCTCGTTTATCGTCGAGCAGATGCCGCCGTCGGGCGCCTGCGCCGGCAAAACGATGTACAAATGCAGCGTCGTGAGCCCCACCTTCAATTTGCCGATGCAACATAAGTTTGAAGTAGAATCGAAAGGCAAGACGTGGGAAGTCGAGCTCGGCATGCATGCGCCGCAGCCGATGGAACCGATGTGTAAGAAGGGCTAAATCGCCTCGACGATTTTCTGCGACGTCCCGGAAGCCATGAGCTTCCACGTGGCGCCGCCGTCGAGCGTATACTCCGTGCGCCACGTGTAGAAACTCGGGTTCTTCCAGACGTTGAGCGTGCGGATCGTCACGTTTTTGCCCTTATCGGTGAACGAGAACGGATAGGTAATCGTATTGCCGTCGACCGTAATCGTGGTCGAGGTTATGCGGCTCGGATGAACGTTAAAGAAGCGATACGCGCCGGCGGCGTCGTCATACGAATAGATGGCGACGTCGTCGTCGCGTTTGCCGGCCAGCGTTACCGATTGCGAGCAGATCATAAAGAGATGGTCCGGCGACCAGGCACAGGTCGTCGTTGCGCTCGAAGTGCCCGCCGTGCTGTACGGCGTCTCGACGAACGTGCCTTGCCCATGCCACGTGCCGGAGAACCGGTCGAGCTGGTCGATCGGCCCGGCGGCTAAGAGCGCGAAGGCAAGGATGAAAACGGCATATTTCATGATGCCATCATTCGCAACGGCCGTGCCGGAGACCGGCTGCGCCGCGTCGCACCAGGCGGGATGATGCAAAGGGCGCGTCTCGTGCGACGGTTGGGGACCGTCGACATCGCGCTCATCGTGATCGGCAGCGTCATCGGCTCGGGCATCTTTCGCACGCCGGCGGTGGTTGCGCATCGTGTGCCGGATGCGGTGCTTATCCTTGTGGCCTGGACTGCGGGCGGGGTTATTGCACTCTTCGGAGCGTTCGTATTGGCTGAGCTTGCCGCACGCAACCCCGACGATTGTGGGATGTACGGCTACTTTCGCGACGCATTCCATCCGATCGTCGCCTTCGCGTACGGCTGGTCTGCGCTGCTGGCGATTCTCAGCGGCGGCCTCGCCGCGGGCGCGGTGCTCTTCGCGGGATATTTTCTCTCGTTAACCGGGCTACGTCTTTTGCCCGCAGTTGTGGCCGCGATCACACTCGCTGTGCTTGCGCTGCTCAACGCGCTCGGCGTCCGCCAAGGCGCGAACGCGCAACACGTGCTCACCGTGCTGAAGGTCGGTGCGCTCTTCTCGCTCGTGATCGTGGGGCTCGTCGCTCCACCTGCCACAGCGTATT
>JAFAOZ010000156.1 GCA_019247395.1 Vulcanimicrobiota bacterium
TGGGGTTTGCCTTGGATCACGTTCATGATGTCGCACGAAGGAACCGATGACGCCCACGTCGCGGCCGACGTCGTCGCCGTTACGAGCAAGATCCCCGAGCGAATCGACCGCATTTTAGTGGACACAAATCAGCCGGTCCGCCGGGGCCAACTCTTGATGGTGCTGGATAATAAGGACGAACTCGCGCGGTTGCGTCAAGCGCAAGCGCAGTACGACCTCGCAATGGCCAACATGCATTCGAACACCGAGCAGGGCCAGGGCGGCGTTTCGCAAGCGGGCGGCGCGATCGAAAGCGCGCAAGCGCAGGTCCCCGCGGCGCAGGATGCGGTCGCTCAGGCGGGCGCGCAGCTGCGCGCGGCGCAAGCGCAAGTACCGGCCGCGCAGCAAGCGTATAACAAGGCCGCGGCCGATTACAGCCGCGCGAACTCGCTGGTCAACACCGGCGACGTCGCAGCGCAGCAGCTCGATGCTGCTCGCGCGCAAATGGCCGGCGCAGCGGCGCAGCTGCGCGGTGCGCAAGATCAAGTCTCGGTTGCGCAAGAGAACGTCGCGGCCGCACAAAGCCGGGTCGTCGCCACGCAAGCCGGCGTCACGCAAGCCTCCGGCGCGCTTACGACCGCCCAAGGAAAGCTCGCGCAAGCGGCCGATCCGAGCCAAGTCGAGGCGGCAGCGGCGCAGCTGAACCTTGCGAAGCAGAATCTCGCGTACACGCGCATCTACGCGTCCACCGACGGTTACATCGGCGAGAAGAGTGCCGAGGTCGGCCAGACGATCGGCGCCGGCATCACGCTTATGACGATCGTCCCGCACAACATCTACGTCACCGCGAACTACAAGGAGACGCAGGTCGGCAGAATGCGCGTCGGCCAACCCGTCGACATCCGTGTCGATGCCTATAAGGGCGTCACCTTCCGCGGCCACGTCGCTTCGATTAATCCCGCCTCGGAAAACACGTACGCGCTCGTTCCGGCGCAGAATGCAAGCGGCAACTTCGTCAAAGTGACGCAACGCATTCCGGTGCGCATCGAGGTCGACGACCAGCGTGCGGATATGCCGCTGCGACCTGGAATGAGCGTCGAAACCTACGTTCGAGTGAAGTAAAAGCTTCGGATGTTCGGCGCGTACGAAAGTCCGGTCGTCGAGCACGGCTGGCGTAGGACCGTCATCAGCATTGCGGTTATCACCGCGACGCTGCTGGAGATTATCGACGTTACCATCGTCAACGTTTCGTTGCCGAATATTCAAGGCAACTTCGGCGTCGGCGTGGATTTGGGGGCGTGGGTCGTTACGGCGTACCTCATCGCCAACGTCGTCGTCATTCCGCTCAATCCGTGGTTTGCCGCACGCTTCGGACGCCGCGAATATTTCTTCGCATCGATTTGCCTCTTTACGGCCGCTTCGCTCATGTGCGGGCTCTCGAACAGCCTCGGCCAGCTCGTCTTCTGGCGGCTAATTCAGGGGTTGGGCGGCGGCGGTCTCATTGCGACGTCGCAGGCCATTCTGCGCGATACGTACGGGATCAAAGAGCAGGGTAAGGCGCAGGGCGTCTTCGCGCTCGGCGTGATCGTCGGTCCCGCGCTCGGTCCGGTCATCGGCGGCTGGATTACCGACAACTGGAACTGGCACTGGATTTTCTTCATCAATTTGCCGATCGGCATCATCGCCGCGACCCTGATCTGGAACTTTCTGCGCAATCCGTCGAAGCCGCAGTACCGCCGGCTCGACTGGATCGGTTTGATACTCATGTGCATCGGCTTGGGCTCTATGCAGTTCGTGCTGGAGAACGGCCAGCAGTACGACTGGTTCGACGATGCGCGCATCCGCTGGTTTACGTTCCTATCGGTCGCCGGCTTGACGTCGTTCGTCTTCTGGACGCTGCGCTCGACGAGCCCGGTCGTCGATTTGCGCGTGTTGAAACTGCGGCAGGTCGCCGCGGGCAGCATTCTCGGCGCGGTGCTAGGCGTCAGTCTCTACGGCTCGATCATCATCTTGCCGCAGTATCTGATCAACTCGCTGGGCTTCACGGCGACACTCTCCGGAACTACCGTGATGATTCGCGCCGGGGCCGTTTTGCTCTTCACGCCGTTCACGGCGATTCTCACGCAGCGGGGGCTGGTGGATCCGCGGCTTCAGGCCGCGATCGGCTTCGTGCTCCTCGCCATCTCCAATTGGATACTCGGCAGTATCACGACGCCGGTCTCCGATTTCCACAGCCTGATCTTTCCGCTGATCCTCAGCGGCATCGGCCTCGCGCAGATTTTCGTGCCGCTTTCCGTCAGCGTCATCGGGAGCGTGCCGGATAAGGAAGTTCCCGCGACGGCCGCATTTTTCAACTTGTCGCGTCAGATCGGCGGCAGCGTCGCGGCCGCCGTCCTCATTACGTTGCTGGTTCGCGGATTTACCGTCCATCAAACCGAGCTTGCGGCAACGCAGACGCTGGCGCACGCACCGACGCGCCAGTTCGTCCTCTCGCAAGGCGGAACGCAGAACGCACGGGCGATGCAGCGATTGACGGTTCTCGTCGAAGCGCAATCGGCCGTGCAATCCTATGCCGATACGTCGCGGTGGGTTGCGGTGATCACGCTCTGCCTGGCGCCGCTCGTGCTGCTCCTCCGGCGGCCGCGCATCGGCGTCGCAATCGCGGAATGAAGCGAACTAAAGCGCGGCTTTTTAGCGCCCTCATCGCGGCCGGCGCGCTTGCGATGGCGCTGCTGCCGACGGGGCGTCTCTCCGCGCAGCTGGACGACAAATTGCCGAGCCGCGCCGCAATCCCCACGATGATTCCGACGCTGATGATGCCGCCGCTGCCCAGCGTCGCGCCGGGTTATCGGGCGCCGCAAGCGCAGCCCAGCGCCGCACATATTGTCGGCGTTACGCAACAGCCGTTCGTCGGCATCTCGCTGCAGGACGCGATTGCAATGTCGCTGTTGCGCAATCCGAACCTTGCGGTCTCGGCATCGAACTTTAGAATCGCGCACTATAACATCGTTCAAACGCAAGGCGCGTACGACGTCGCGATTCATCTCGAGCCGACGTCGAGTTACTTTGTTAACCCTCCGACGAACTTTCTCGCGGCGGGCCCCGGCTTGGAAGGCGTTTATACGCCGGGCCCCGTCTTCACGCCGGGCCCCGGCAACATCATCCAGCACCAATCGGGCTTCCAATACGGCGCGAGCGGTCAAACCGAAAACGGCACGGCATATACCGCCGAAATCACGCAAAGCCGCACCTATAACAATACCACGTTCAACGCGTTTAATCCCCAGTACCTCGCGCAGCTGAACCTAGCGGTCACGCAGCCTCTGCTCAAGAACGCAGGCATGAATTCGGGGAAGCGCGCGCTCAAGCTGGCGA
>JAFAOZ010000162.1 GCA_019247395.1 Vulcanimicrobiota bacterium
TGCTGTGCCGCAACTGCGGAGACTCACCGCAATGCCCGCGATGCAGTGTCGCGCTGGCCGTCCATCGCAGCGAACGGCTGCTGCGTTGTCATTACTGCGATTACCGCATGCCGATACCGCTGCGATGCCGGCACTGCGGCCTGGAGACGATTCGCGAGCTTGGCATCGGAACCGAGCGCGTCGTCGAAGAAGTGCTTCGGCTCTTTCCGGGCGCCCGCGTTTTACGCATGGATTCGGACACCACGACGCGGGTGGGCGATCACGCGCGAATATTGGGTGAGTTCGAAGCTGCGGGCGACGTTCTCGTCGGCACGCAAATGGTGGCGAAGGGGCTCGACTATCCAACCGTTACGCTCGCCGGCGTCGTAGCGGCGGATTTAGGGCTCGCGGTTCCCGACTTTCGCGCCGCGGAACGCACCTTCGACTTGATCGCGCAGGTTTGTGGTCGCAGCGGACGGAGCCGCCGCGGGGAGGCGATCGTACAAACGTACGCGCCCGATCATCCGGCGATTGCGTTTGCGGCGTCGCACGATTATGACGGTTTTGCGCGAGCCGAGTTGGGAGAACGCGCTGCGGCGGGGTTCCCGCCGGCGCAACGGCTCATTTACTTAGGCGTGATCGGGCGAGACCGGCGGCGCGTTGCCGAGACGGCGCTCCGGTACGCGCGAATGCTCCGGGACGGCACGGCCGAAGTCTTGGGGCCTGCGCCCTATCCGATCGCTCGCGTTAACAACGAATGGCGGTACCGCATCGCGCTGCGGGGGCCGCGCGGCTCGGTCCTTCGGCGATTGGTGCGTGAACGAATCCTCGAGGAGGCGCGGGCGGATCGCCGCACGCGACTCGCCATCAACGTGGATCCGTAGCGGACTTATTTCTTGCGGGCGCGTCCCTTGGCGGTCTTCGGGGCCACCGGACCACGCTGCACCGCCTTGGCAAGCCGCGACTTTTTGCGGGCAGCCTTATTGGGGTGAATAATCCCCTTGCGCGCGGCTTTATCGAAGGCGCTCTCCACCTCTGAGGCCGCGGCGGCTTCGCCGGCGCCGGCGGCGCCTTTATAGAGCGTCTTCAAGCGACTTTTGGCGCTCTTGTTGCGCTCCGAGCGTTTTTCGGATTGCAGGACCCACTTTTCGGCAGCTTTGATATTTGGCACGGCGAGTATCATAGCACGGGCCCGAGCCGGCTCCAAGCGCGGTCCTAGGTAGGCTCCAAGAGCATCTTTCGGTAGCTCGCATAGCGGCTCGGAGCAATTGTGCCGCCGGCCACGGCGGCCTGGACCGCACAATCGGGCTCCTGTAGGTGCGTGCAATCCGTGAATCGGCACCGCCGGGCGATCTCCGGCATTTCGCAAAACGCGCCGGCAAGCGTCGCGGCGTCGATTGCTCCAAGCCCGAATTCGTTGATGCCTGGGCTGTCGATCAGAAAACCGTTCTCAAGGCGGTAGAGACGTCCCGCGGTCGTCGTCTGCCTGCCTAGTCCGTAGCGTGAGACGTCGCCGATTGTCGAGTCGCCGCCGAGCGAGCGAAAGATCGTGCTCTTGCCGACGCCGGAGTTTCCCACGAGGAGTGCGTGGTGACCGGCAATGAGCTCGCGCAGCGCGCCGACGTTGTCGCCGGTCTTAGGGTTGATCACGAGCGCTGGATATTCCAAGCTGCTATAGAGGTGTGTCAGTGCAGCCATTTCGTTCGGATCGCCGAGATCGGGTTTCGTGAAGACGACCGCCGCGGCGATGTTTTCGATTTCGGAAAAGGCGAGCAGTTGATCGAGAGTGACCAAACGCGGCGGCGGGTTCGCAAGCGCCGTGACGGTAACGAGTAAGTCGACGTTGGCGGCCATCGTCTTTGCACGTCCGCCGGCGCTGCGCCGCTCGAGCGTAAATCCGCGCGGCTCGATGCGTTCGACGACGGCCTGTCCGTCTTCGAGGATACGAACGGTGACGACGTCGCCCGGAACGGGCATAAATCGTTCGCCAGCCATGCGCCGAAGCTGCGCGATGCGCACGCCGCCCTCGCCGTCAACGGAAATTAACGCAGAGTTCTTTCCGGTCGAGACGACCAGCGCCCGTTGCGTTTTCGCTACGCGCAAGATTGAATAACTAGAACGGCTAACGGAGAGAGCAGCGTGGTTTACTCGACCCTGAGCACCGACGGGGTGCTCGATGCACAACGGCGTGGCCAGATCGACGATACCGTGCGGCGCGCGGGGGGAACGGCCATCTGGCGCTCGAGTGAGAGGGCGAGCCGAACGTACGCGCTGCTCGAACTTCCCGGCGGATACGACCACGGCGCGATGCGTGCGGCGTTCAATGGGGTCGTATACGATAAAGCCGTCATCGCTCTGGCACTTTTCCCCACGCTCTCCGAAGCCTTGCCGTTTGTGACGGAAGCGCTGGGCGGCGCGGGGCGGCCCGCGGGGATTCTGGCGTGCCGGCCCTGTCCGGGTGGGGCTGTGGTCGAATGGGACCCCGACGTCACGGAAGCCTCCATCATTTTAGGCATTGCCGACATCGAACTGAGCCGGTTCGCGAGTGCGCGAGTTGCCGAGCTCCTTTCGCCGCTGCCGCCATCGGTTGTCGCAAAGCTCGCCGCAAGCGGCCTGAAGGCGCCCGAGATCGAGCCGCGCCGGATCCTGGAGTTGAGAATCAACCGTGCCTAGCGCCCTCGGATACGTCGGCATCACCGACGTCGTCGACATCATCGCGACCAGCGTCCTGATCTATTACGTCTTCGTCCTCATTCGCGGAACGCGCGCAGTTCAAATTCTGATCGGCATTTTGGTCTTGGTCGGGCTGCTCGGCGTCGCGACGCTGCTGCACTTGACGTTGCTCGGAACGATTCTGAGGCTCTTGCTCGTCGGCGCCGCGGTGACGATTCCCATCGTCTTCCAGCCGGAGCTGCGGCGTGCCCTCGAACAGATCGGCCGTGGCGGTTTCCTGCGATGGGAACGCGATGGCGGCGATGCCGGGCGCGGCGAGGACCGCACGATCGTAATTTTGGCCCACACGGCGTTCTTGCTGGTACGCAACCATCGCGGCGGACTGATCGTCATCGAACAGCAGAGCGGCCTGAAAGATTACTGCGAGAGCGGAACGATGCTGCACGCCGATATTACCGAGGAGTTGCTGCTGACGATCTTTGCGCCGGACTCGCCGCTGCACGACGGCGCAGTCGTGATCCGCGAAGGACGGATTGAAGCCGCAGCATGTTTCTTGCCCCTCTCGGAGCAGTCGCGCGTGACGAGCCGTCTGGGCTCCCGGCATCGCGCGGCGCTCGGTTTGAGCGAACAGACCGACGCCGTCGTCGTCGTCATTTCAGAACAGACCGGCGCGATTACGATCGCCCGAGCGGGCCTCCTTTCGCGTCCCGTCGACGAGGAACAGCGGCTGGTAAAGATGCTGCTCGCCGTAACGCGGCCCCCGCGCCAGCGCCGTCGCCGTGGCGATCTCATCGCTCATTTGCGGTCGCGGCTGCGCACCCAGCGCGGCGAACCCGCCTCGCGAGTTTCGTAAACAAGCCGCCGCGATGGAGATCGTTCGAAACAACTTTGCGCTCAAGGTTCTCGCACTGACGCTCGCGATCGTCGGATGGGCCTATTTTCGCCTTGCCGGCAATCCTATCGTCGCCACGTCGCAGGTGCAGCAGCTCTCGATTCCGATCACCGCCGTCAACTTACCGCTCGGATACGTCGCGCGTTTCGGCGATCACGAAGCGGTCGTGACGGTGGAGACCAAACCGGGACAAGTGCCGGTGAAACCGGAGGAGATTAAGGCGGTGCTCAATCTCTCGGACAAGGCGGCGGGCGTTTATAATACTCCGGTCCAGCTGGTCGCGCCCGATGTGGCCGTGCAGAGCCTCAGCCCCGCTTCGGTGACGCTGACGATCGAAAAAGTCGAAGCGCGAACGTTCCCGATCGCGGTTCACTATGTCGGGACGCAGCCCACCGGCATCGTCGTGAGCTTTTCCTCAATCGGTCCCAACACGGCCGTGGTACGCGCGCCGACGTCGGCACTGACCCAAATCGCGGGCGTCCGCGCGGATATCGCGATGCCGGACGAACCCAAGAGTATCGACGAGATGGTCCGGCCGATTGCGGTCGATGCCTCCGGCGTGCCGCTGCCGGTGGTTGCGATGTCGCCGAACCTCGTGCGCGTGCAAGCCCGGTTTGTCGCCGGGACGTCGCCGTCGCGATGAGCCGGCTCTTCGGAACCGACGGGGTTCGCGGCGTTGCCAACGGCGATCTCACCCCCGAGTTGATGCTGCAGATCGGACGCGCGGCGGCGAGTCTGCTTCCGGACGGCGATCATCGGCCGATTCTCGTGGGCCGCGATACGCGCATCTCGGGACCGATGCTCGAGGCGGCGCTGGTCGCGGGGATCACATCCGTCGGACGCGATGCGATTTCGCTCGGAATCGTACCGACGCCGGCCGTCGCGTCCATTACCCGCGCGACCGGCGCGGCCGCAGGCGCCGTCATTAGTGCATCGCACAATCCGATTGCCGACAACGGCATCAAGTTCTTCGGATCGGATGGCTTTAAGATCGCCGATGATCTCGAGGACCGCATCGCCGCCGCATTGAGCACGGAACTGCCGCGCCCGACCGGCACGGCGATCGGCACCGCGCGGGTTGCGCAGAACTTAGGCCGGCATTATTACGACGAGCTCTACGCGGGCAACGTCGATCTCGTGGGATTGCATGTCGTGGTTGACTGCGGCTTCGGCGCGGCCTACGCTATCGCGCCCTACGCGTTGCGCAAGCTGGGCGCCACCGTAACCGAGATCAATTGCGAGCCCGACGGTTCTCGCATCAACGTTGAATGCGGCGCTACCGATCTGCGCGGCTTGCAAGCAGCGGTGCGTGCGCAGCGGGAGGCGGGTGTGAAAGCCGTCGTCGGCGTTGCGTTCGACGGCGATGCGGACCGGGTGCTCTTCGTCGACGAAACGGACGCGGTTGTCACCGGCGATCACATTCTCTATGCGTTGGCGTGCTCGATGCAATCGCGCGGCGAGCTTGCCGGCGGCGCGGTCGTGGCGACCGTCATGAGCAACGTCGGTTTCGAGCGTGCGCTGCGCGCGCGCGGCATCGGATTGATTCGCGCCGCCGTCGGCGATCGCTACGTGCTGGAGCGTATGCGCGCCGGCGGCTACGCGCTCGGCGGCGAACAGTCGGGACACGTCATTGACTTTCGCCACAATACCACGGGCGACGGCGTGAGAACGGCGATCACTCTGCTCGGCGTGGTCGCCGCACAGCGAAGCACGCTGCACGATTTAGTCGCCGCCGTCGTGTACGCGCCCCAACTGTTGGTCAACGTGCGCGCGGAGCGCCGCGACATCATAGAACGCACCGCAGTGCGGACCGCGATTGAACATGCTGAGGCCGCATTAGGCGATTCCGGGCGGCTCTTGGTCCGCCCATCGGGCACGGAACCGTTGATTCGCGTGATGGCCGAGGGCGACGATCCTAATTTAGTCGAAGAAGTGGTGCGTCGCCTTGCTTGGCAAATCGAGCAGGAGGTCGCGCGGTTCGCCTCACCGTAGTTTAATGAATCGGAGGTTTAGTAGTTGGGGAGGGTGACTCGGCGATGTGCCGAAGCGCCGTCTCACGAGACTCCGAGAGCAGCTAGCTCGTCGGAGTTTCGGTTCAACCTACAGAGGTCACTGAGTCGGGACACAGGTTCCGAGCGGGGGACATACCGGTAGGGGTGAATGGGCCGGTCGGCCCTAGGGCGATCTTTCACGTCCGAACCCGTCAACTAACCCCGCAAGTGTCATGAAAGAGGAGCGGTTTCTTGCGTCATGCGTTACTTGTAGGGGCATTTGCTCTGGTGTTAGCCGGTTTTGGCAGTTTATCACGAGCCGAAGCCGCAACGAGTTCACCCCAACTCGATTTTATTAGCTCGCCAACGGCCAACGTTCAGGCCGAGAGCCCGGACGTCGCCGAGTGGACCACCAGGCTTCTGGTAACGCCGACGGTCCACCACCACGGCGGTATTCAGCGCCTAACGGGCGGCATTCTCGCCCGAACCTCAAAGATCGCGCAGCGCCTTACCAGCGACGCGCTGCGGTTTTTGGGCGTCCCCTACGTTTTCGGCGGAACGAGCACGTCCGGCTTCGACTGCTCGGGCTTCGTCCAGCACGTCTTCGCAATGGTCGGCATCGATCTGCCGCGCACGGCGGACGTGCAGTATGATGCCGGGCGGCCGGCGACCGGCGGCCCGCGTGCCGGCGATCTCGTCTTTTTCGATACCTACGGCGGCGTCTCGCACGTGGGCATTTATCTCGGGCAGGGCCGATTCGTCCACGCCAGCTCGAGCCACGGCGTAATGGTCAGCCATCTCTCGGACTCGTATTGGGCGTCGCGCTACGTGGGGGCCAAGCGGCTCATCGCCTACCGCTAGCGCAGCTCTATTCTCTCGGAGTAAAGCGCCGCCGTTCTCGGCGGCGTTTTCATTGGTGTGTCATCCTGACCCTTCGACGCGGCGCTTCGCGCCTCGCTCAGGACTGCGCGCCCTTCGACAAGCTCAGGGCGCTTGGTGGTATGGAATTGTGTCATCCTGAGCCGAGCGTCTTTTTGTGTCATCCTGACCCTTCGACGCGGCGCGTAGTTTATCGTGAGCGTAGCCGAACGGCACCTTGCTCAGGACTGCGCGCCGTTCGACAAGCGCGGGGCGCTTAGCGGTATGGAATTGTGTCATCCTGAGCGGAGCGCCGCAGGCGCGGAGTCGAAGGACGAAGCACGAAGGGCGCATGCATCATGGGGTGTAGCCAAGTGGTAAGGCAGCGGACTTTGACTCCGCCATGCGTTGGTTCGAATCCAGCCGCCCCAGAGTAGCTACGCGGCGTTTTCGAGGAGCAGTACTCCGGCGGCGGTGTTCGAGATCGGGATGTGGTAGCTCGCGTGCAATCGTCGGACGCGCGCACCGAGCGCGCCGCGCATCGC
>JAFAOZ010000168.1 GCA_019247395.1 Vulcanimicrobiota bacterium
CGTCAGCAAGCCGAGTCCAATCGCGCTGCGGCTCGCCCCTCGAATCCGCTCGGGGTGACGCCGCAGGAGTTCACTTCACCGATTGGACTTGTGCGACGCTGACGCCCGGCGCGTGGTTCTTCCACGAGCTGCGAATGTAGGTGATCACCGACGCGATCTGCTCGTCGGAGAGAACGCCCTTCCAACGCGGCATGATTCCGCTGTATGCCTGACCGTTGACCTCGACGCGTCCGTCGATGCCGTTCTTGACGATCGCAATCACCGCGATCGGATTTCCGGCGACGACCGGATTGCCGGCGAGCGGCGGAAAGGCGCCAGGCACGCCTTGCCCATTGGTTTGGTGACAGCTCGAGCAGTTCGCGACGTACACGGCGCCGCCGTCGCTCGCCGATGCAGGATTGTTCGCCGCGGCCGCCGATGCCGACGCGGCTGCGGAGCTCTGCGCGCCTTTCGCACAGCCGGCGAGCGCGCCGATAATCAAGAATGCCGCGATCGCGTATTTCATGGTATTCTCCTTGGCCGCGCGCTCATCGCCCAAACGAGCGCAATCAGCAGAAAGTTTGCGACGAGCGAGCTGCCCCCGTACGAGATAAACGGCAGCGTTATCCCGGTCAACGGCAACAATCCGATTACACCGCTGACGATGATTACGATTTGAAACCCCAGCGTCGCACCAAGCCCCGTTGCAAGCAGTTTCGTGTAGAGGTCGGGCTGCTGGAGCGCCGTCGCAAAGATGCGCCGTACGACGTCGAGGAAGATCGCGAGCAGCACGATTGCGCCGATCCAACCGAACTCCTCGGCGATTGCGGCGTAGACGTAGTCGGTTGCTACGTCCGGAATGAATTCAGGGTGGCCGAGACGGTATCCGGTGCCGACCAAACCGCCCGACGCAAGCGAGTAGTATGCCTGCGACGATTGGTAGCCCGCGCCGAGCGGATCCGAAAACGGATTGCGCCAGACCGCGATGCGGGTTTGTACGTAGGGGTAGTGATGCACCGCCCAAAACGCCCCGACGGCAAAGAGCAGCGCACCGAAAAAGACGATGTCGAATCGCCGGGTCGCCACGAACAGAAGCGTCGCAAAGGTTGCAAGCAGCAGCGTCGCCATTCCAAGATCGCGCTGCACCACCAAAATCGCCATCGAGGCGCCCCAGCCGATAAACAGCGGGCCAAGATATTTGACGTTGGCGCGGAGGGACCACATCCGTGCGTTGCCGATGACGTCGGCCGTCTCGGCGAGATACGCCGCTAAGAAGAACACGATAAAGAGTTTGATCAGCTCGATGGGCTCGTACTGAATGGGCCCGAGCCGGATCCACAGACGCGCGCCATTGATCTCTTGACCGAAGATGAGCAGCATTGCAAAAAGCACCAGCGACGCAACGACCCAAAGGTACTTAAACGCTGCGAACCGCCGAAAATTCGCAAACACCGGCGCAAGCCCGATCGAGAGCACCAGCGAGACGAGTATCCACAGCTCCTGACGCCGCGCCAAATCGGCCGGCAAGTGCGCCGCCTCGGCGAGGTGCGCGATCATCGCCAAGCCGACCGACGCTAACACGACCGCGAGCGCGGGCAAAACATCGTCGCGCACCATCGCGACCGGCTGCCATCCGACCCACACCAGTGCCAGCGCGCCGAGCAGCACGAGCATCGACGGCGGGCCAAGAAAGCGTTGCGGCGCAAAATGCAAAATCAGCGCGGCGACGGCGAGGGCGCCAACCATCGGCGCGACGCGACGTACCAACAGCATGCGCGCGATGCGTCTCTAGTGAACCGCGCGGACCGAGGTTACGACGAGCCGCGTCGTTCCAACGTCAATCTCATCGCCGGCGCGAATCTCGAGCGGCTCGGCGAGGCGGCGACCGTTTAAGAACGTGCCGTTGCTGCTCTTGAGGTCCTCAACGTATACGACGCCGTTCTGCGTCTCGAAGCGTGCGTGACGCCGGCTGACCTCGGGATCGCGCAACACGATTTCCGCCTCGCGCGTCCGGCCGAGTTCGAACGGCGTCCGAAGGTTCTGCGCGCGGCGCGCTCCCCGCTCGAGGATCTCGATGTTGACCTCCATGGGCACGAGCGCGCCGATGTCGGCCGTCGCACGAATCCGCGGCCGGGCCGCGAAGACGGCGACCAGAGCCAATGCCGCCGTGATTTCGAGCGTACCGATGCGCATGACCCGCTCGAAATCCATCGCTGCAACGAGCAAGCTCATCGGGCCTCGAAGCGCAGCCGCGTGTTGCCGAACTTCACTTCGTCGCCGTCACGAAGCGCCTCCGTCCGAATCCGGCGGCCGTTGAGAAAGGTTCCGTTGGTCGAGTCGAGATCACGCAGAATCGCTCCGCCGCCGCTCATTTCCACGACCGCATGCGTACGCGAGACGCTCGGGTCGTTCAACACGATATCGCTCTCGTCGCTTCGTCCGATGCGCGACGTTCCGTCGAGCGCGTAGGTGGCACCCGGAGGAACGCCCTCAACGGTGAGCAGACGAAATTTCGTCGCGCGCGGGCGATCGCCGGTTTCGATTTCAATTGCCCCCAATGGAACGCTTTCGCGGGCGGACATCATCACGCGCGCTTTGCCCTCTTCGAATTGAACGCCGACTTTCGCCGCCAGATCGCGCAGTAAGTTCGCCCAGGCGCGTTCCAAATAGGCTTGATGCTCGTTCAAGCGATCGTAATCGGCCGGACTCACGTAGACCGCATACGACCCGGGTGCGCGTAGCTGCCCATCATCGTCACGGGTCTGCGCCTCCATGGTCGCCACGAGCTTGCGGGCTATCTGCGCCGGCTCGAGGTCGCTCGGGAAGCTCTTGGCAAAAGCGCGCTCGATCAGGCTCGCACAGAGCGCTTCCATCTTTGCGAAAAAGCTCACGGGCGCCGCTCCACCCGTGCGATATAAAATCCATCGCGCCCTTCGATGCCCGGCGGAACGACGACGTCGCCGTCGGCGTTGAGGAACGTCTGATACGCGGCCGGGATCAGGCCGCGTTCGAAGTTGTGCGCCGATAAGAACCAATCGATCACTTCGGTTGTTTCGCGTTGATCCGTCGAGCAAACCGCATAGACGAGCGCCCCGCCCGGATAGACGTGCCGGGCCGCTCGCTCCAAGAGCGCTCGCTGCGTCAGCGCAAGCCGTTCGCCGTCGGCGCCCTGCTTCTTCCAGCGCGCTTCGGGATGACGCCCGACGACGCCGGCTCCGGAGCATGGCGCGTCGACGAGCACGCGGTCGAAGCGGCGCCCCTCCGGCAACACTTCGGCCGTCGCGTCGCCCGTTACCACGGCCGCGGCGATCCCGGACTCTTCCAAACGGCGTTGCAGCGTGGTAACTTTTCGCGCGTCGAGCTCGATGCAGCAGAGTGCGCCGTCGCCGTTCAGTCGCGCGCCGATCTGCAGCGCTTTATTCCCGCGTCCCGTGCAGACGTCGAGGATCGATTCGCCCGGCTGCGGTCCAAGCACGTCGACTGCCATCGCCGAGCTCTCCGATTGCTGCCACCATTCGCCGTCATCGGGCAGGTGCGCGGGAGAGCCGCTTTCGACGAGCAGCGATTCGGCAACGTACGGCGAGCGAACCGTTTGCACGCCGGCGGTCCGTAGTCGCTCGGCGGCCGTCTCCACGCTGCCTTTTAACGTATTGACGACGACCGCCGCGCGCGCCGGCGTATTGACGCCCGCGCAGATCGCCGCGAGCTCCGAGTCAAAGACGCTGCGCCATTGGCGCACCAGCCACGTCGGCAACGAATATCGCGTTGCGAGATACTCGTCGTCACTTGGAAACGAATCGCGTTGCGGCTCCTCGGGCGTCGCACGCAGCAGGGAGCGCAGTACCGCGTTCACCAGATTCGCGAGCCCTCGGTGACTGAAGCGTTTAGCCAGGTTGACGAACTCAAAAACCGTTGCGTGCACGTCGGCACGCGTGTAGACGAGTTCGTACGCGGCGAGCCGCAGGATCTCGCGGACTACCTGCGGGAGGGTTGGATGCGTGATGAACGGATCCAAATGCCAATCCAGCGCGCGGCGCATCTTAATTGCGCCGTATGCCAGCTCCGCGGCAAACGCCCGATCGCGTTGGTCGAGCGTCGAACGGCGCGCGCGATAATCGAAGGCGGCCTGTGCGGTGCGCTCGACCGCATGTGAGCCCTGCGCCGGAAAAACGTCCCGCACGACTGCCAGTGCTAGCTCGCGCGCATTCATTGCCTGCTCCGCAAATATTGCGCGCCCGACATGCGTCCGCGATTGGGAGCGATCAGCTCGTCGATCTCAAGGCGTCCGTCCGGGGCGACGTGCGCGCGCAAA
>JAFAOZ010000170.1 GCA_019247395.1 Vulcanimicrobiota bacterium
CGAGCGTGATCTGGTCGTACTTGAGTCCGTCGCGCCTGCGGACGTTCGCGGGCAGCACGCCGCCGGAACTGCGCTTCGTAGCGGCCTTCGCGCAAGGCGTGCAGCACGATCAGCTTTCGATCGCGCTCATCCAAGGGGGCATCATCATCGTCTTTGCCGCGCTCGCCGTCGTAATCGCCGATCGCGTGCGGTTTCGCCGCGACGACGACCCGCTTTCGCGCCTCACGCTGGTCGGTGCACTTCTCGCGATCGTTTACCTTGCCGCGGTGCCGGTGCGCAACAGCGTGCAACGGTCGTACGATCTCGGCGACGATGCATATGCCCTCGCCTTTACCGACGATCCGGCGAACGCCGTGCGTGCGCTCATTCGCGACGGCGACCAGCGTATGGTTGAAGTTTGTCCCGAGACGACCGCGGCGCTCTTTCTGTATACAGAGCCCGGCATCGGGATACGCGTCGCGGCCATCAATCACGTGCCCGACGGCTGCCCGCGCTAAAGCTCGCCCGCGGCCGGCTCCCAAGTATTGACGAACTGCATCGCCGCCTCGATCCCATCGTTGAGCCATCGCTCGACGCCGTCGGCGGCCGCGGCGAGGATTGCCGGCAGCCCGCGACGTTCGTCATCGCGGAACTCGCTCAATACGTGATCGGCACCGTCGAACTCCGGACGCCCGAGACCGACGCGTAATCGCGGAAAGCCTTCGCCGATGGTCGCGATGATGGAACGCAGTCCATTGTGACCGCCGTGACCGCCAAACGGCCGCATCCGAAGTTTTCCGAACGGCAGATCCATGTCGTCGCTGATGACGAGGACGCCCTCGGGCGGCGTGCGATACCAAGTTGCGATCAACCGAACCGGCGTGCCCGAAAGGTTCATGAACTGGGTTGGTTTCACGAAGACCACGTTGTGCGGCGCGTCAGTAGCTTGCTGCGCGCCGTCTTTCTTCTTCCAACTCGCGATTCCGTATCGCCTCGCCACCTCGTCGACGACCATGAAGCCGACGTTGTGCCGCGTCGCGGCGTATTCGAGCCCGGGATTCCCTAAGCCGACAACCAGTCTGCGCAGTATTACTGCTCGGGAGCCGCCGCTTCGGGTTGGGCTCCGATGACTTCCGGCTCGGCAGCCTCTGCTGCGGGTGCCGCAGCCTCTTCGAGGTCGCGCGCCGTTTTCGACGGTTCGATGGAAACAACGATCGTTTCGGGCGCGGTAAGCAGACGGAAGCCATTGGGCAAGGGCACTTCTCCAGCGCTGATATGCTGATGAATGTCGAGCGGCGTTACGTCGATTTCGAGATGCTCGGGTATTTGGTTTGCCGGTCCGGCGACTTCGAGCTCGTGCGTGATGACGTCCATGACGGCGCCGGCATTGCGGACACCTTCGGCAACGCCGACGGTGACGATGGCAAGCCGCGCGTCGATCGTCTCATCTGCGGAGACGCGCTGAAGGTCGGCGTGCACGACGCGCCGGGAAACGGGATGGCGCGCAATCTCCCGCACGAGCGCCGTCTGGCGCTTGCGCGGACCATCGGTGAGGGTGAGGATGGCATTGCGCCCGGCGTGATGGAGCAGCTCCTCGAACGCACGCGCGTCCAGCGCGAGGTGCTCGGGTTGGACGCCGTGCCCATAGAGCACCGCGGGCACCTTGCCCGCGGCGCGCAGACTCTGTGCGCCGGTCGTGCCGAGCCGGGTGCGCTGCTCGACGGCGAGTTTGAACTCTTTAGTAGCCATGGTTTCCTTTTATAAACGAACCGCCTAGACGGCCGCAACTGCCTCCGGCGCAGCGCCGATGAGCGCGTCGGCCAGTGCCTCGCCCTCGAAGAGCTCGGAGACCGACCGGTTGGTCGTAATGCGGCTGATCGCATCGGCAAAGATTTGCGCGATCGAAAGCTGGACGAATTTGGGGTGCCGCGTCCCATTTTGGAAGGGGATCGTGTTCGTGAAGAGCACGCGCTCGATCTCCGAATGCTCGAGCACCTCGACCGCGTCGGCGGCGAAGATGCCGTGCGTCGCGACGGTGTAGACT
>JAFAOZ010000008.1 GCA_019247395.1 Vulcanimicrobiota bacterium
CTCGGCGACGCGAATGCCCCTCGCCGGCGTGCTCGTCGTCGCGACCGCGCCGTCGCAGCGTGCGACCTCGACCACCGATGCGACCGGCACCTACCGGTTTCTATCGCTCGCGCCCGACACATACACCCTTTCGCTGACGCGCGACGGTTACGATCCGGTGACGCAACCGGGGCTCACCGTCGTCGCCGACCAAGTGCAAACGTACAACTCGGTGATGACGAAGACGCTGCGTACGATCGCGCACGTCACGGCGCAATCGGCGGCTGCTCTGGTGAAACCTGGCACGACGAGCGACGTGTATTCCGTCAATGCGGCGGGACAGCAGGCTCGGCTCGGCGTGAGCGGTGCGGGAAGTCTGAATAATGCCTACGGCGCGATTGCTTCGGTTCCGGGCGTCATGCTCGATCCGGGTGAAGTCGGCTGGTGGCAAACCGTTCACGTACGCGGCGGTGACATCGATCAGGTCGGCTACGAGCTCGACGGCATCCCGACCAATCGCGCGTACGACAACGCGCCGCAGACGATGCTCTCGAGCCTGGGCAGCCAAGAGGTGCAAGTGTACACTGGCGGCGTGCCGGCGAGCTCCGACGCGCAAGGCATCTCGGGATACGTCAATCAGGTGCTCAAAACCGGAACGTTTCCGGGCTATGCCGACGCCAATCTCTCCGTAGGATATCCGGCGTTTTACCACCAGGCTTCGATCGAGGCCGGCGGGTCGACGCCCGATCGCTCCATCAGCTACTACATCGGCATCGGCGGCAGCAATCAGTCCTTCAACTACCTCAACAATCAGAACGGCTCGCAATATCCCAACTCGTTCTTTTACCCGACGAGCGCCATACCGGGGCTCACTTGCGGCATCGCAACCTGCACGAGTACGAAATATTCGAACGGATTCGTCTATACCGGCGCACCCTCGCCGGTGCTCTTTACGACCGGCACCGGGTTCGCGCTTGCCACCCAATCGCTGCGCGACACGATCGTCAATCTGCATTTCGGAATCCCACAGCGCAACGGGCTGCGGGACGACGTTCAGGCGATGTGGATGACGACCGAGAATCTCAATCAGTATTACAGCTCGATCAACGACTTTGGGGCCAACACGCTCTTCGCGCCCTATGGGCCGCTGGTCTGGGACGATTCGCTGCAGTACCGTGGACCGGCGTATCAGCCGTTCCGTCCGAACGACGTCTATAAATATTTCTTCCCATCGAGCCCTCCGCACGATTTCCAGGGCTTACTGCCGGCAAACATTCGTGACCCCAACGACAACGGATATTCGGTGGAGAAGTTGCAGTACCAGCACGAGTTCACGCCGCAATCGTACCTGCGCATCTATGGGTACATGTCGTACTCCAACTGGTTCATCAACGGCTATAACTCCGACGCGCAACCGCTCTACGGCTGGGAGCTGCCGTACTTTCTCCCCGATCACACCCATGGTTTCAACCTCAGCTACGTCAACCAGCTGAGCTCTCAACATCTGCTGAGCGTAACCGGCGCCTATACCTACTCCGCTCTCCAACGTTACTTCGTGACGTTCTTTCCGTCGGATTGGCCTATCACGAGCTACGTCGGAACCAATGGCAAGTGCTACGATCCCTCTACGGGACTCCAGATCGGGTGTTACGATCAGACGCAGGGCACGTTGAGCAATCCGGAGCCGCCGGTGACCTATTCTTGCACCAAACATTCGACGCTGCCGGCCTGCGCGCCGGGCGTCGATCCGCAGTGGCTCGTCACGAAAACGTTCGAGAGCGGTAATCAAGGGCTCAATCAGGTCAATGCGGCGCTCACCGGTTACTCGATCACGGATCAGTGGCGTCCCGACGACAAGGTCAACGTCAATCTCGGCCTGCGCGTCGAAGATTTTACCTACTTCTTCGGCGATACGAGCCCGAGCAATCCCGCGCGCCAATTTTGGTTCAACGCGTACAACGCCGAGTATTGCTTCGCGCCGGGCGTCAACAACAACAAACCGATCGATCGCACTAACAACGGCATCGGGCCCTGTCCGTCGGTCGGCGGCGTGCAGACCGTGCCGCTCGCGCAGTCGCCGTATGGCCCGCTGGTGAACAGCAGCGGCGGTCAATATACCACGGCGCGCTTTCAGCCGCGTTTCGGCCTTACCTATACGCTCGATCCCAATAACGTTCTGCGCGGCTCGGCCGGCGTCTACGCGCGGCCACCCAACTCGTCGTGGGTGCAGTACAACACGCTCAAAGAGGATCTCCCGTCGTTCCTCGGTTCGCACTTCTATGGGTACGGGTTCAACACACCCGATCACTTGATTCGGCCGGACACCTCGTACAACTACGACCTTTCGTGGGAGCACCGTTTCAAAGGCACGGACTGGTCGCTCAAGTTGAGCCCGTTCTTCCGCGCGACGCGCGATCAGCTGCAAAATTTCTACATCGATCCGCAAGGCGGCCTGGAATCGGGTCTCAACGTCGGCAGCCAGCAAAGCGACGGCATCGAGCTCGCGCTGCAGAAGGGGGACTTCTCACGCGAGGGGCTGAGCGGACAGCTGTCGTTTACGTATACTCACAGCCAGATTAAATATCAAGACTTTTCGAATACGAATCAGAACGTCATCGATCAGCTGAACGGCTACATTCTTGCATACGATTCCTATCTCAAAGGACACGGCGGTTATCCGTGTTATTTCTTCGAATCGGCCGGCGGAGCGGGGACGAATAACTGCAAACAGCCCGGCGTCGTGACGAATCCGTACTACAACAAGCCTTATCAGAATTCGTTCGATCCGACCGCCTGGTATCCGACCTACGACGTCATCCCAGGACCGGTTGCCGCGGCGAACGGCTATGCCGTGCCCTACGTGGCAACGCTCTTGCTGAACTACCGCCACCAGCGCTTCAACGTGACGAACTATTGGAACTTCAACTCGGGTGCCGAGTACGGTGCACCGACCGCATGGCCGGGATACAATCCGCAATCCTGTTACGCTCCGCCGCGGGCCTGGGTCGCAGCCCACGGAAAGGCCGCCGATCCGGCGTCGTGCGACAACTTTGGCAATCTTCCGCTCTTCATCCCCGATCCGTTTAGCAACGGCTACGACAACCTCGGCGCGTTCAAAGAGCCGTGGCAGCTGCAGATGGGGGTCGCGATGAGCTATGACGTCAGCCCGCGTGTGACGCTGCGGCTCAACTTCACGAACCTTTTAGACATCTGCGGGCAGCGCGGCTACGCCTGGGATAATCCGTACGTCTGCACCTACGGATCGCTCCCTTCGAACTTCCTCTATCCGGCGGGGAACTTTTATCCGAACTCGATTTCGCAGCATGCACCGGCGCAGCTGCAGTACCCCTATTCCTTCTGGTTCAACGGCAACAACACCGGATTTTTGGGCGTCACCGAGCCGCTGCAAGTGACCGGCTCCGTCAGCATCCACCTGTAACGGGGGCAAGCGCAGATTTCTTAACGCATTTCAATCGACACCGAAAGCAGCCCGGCGTACGATAGGGTCGACCGTATGAAGCGGCTACGCAGCAGGAAACATTGGGCAGTCTCCGCGGTCGCGATTGCGGCGGCGGCGAGCATCCTCATGATGGGGTCGAGCGCGCGAGCGCAGATGTTGCCGCGCGAGTCCCCCTTGCCCGCTCCCGATGCGAGCGCGTCACCGCAATCCGCCGGTGGAGCAAACACGGTCACCGTCCCGCGCGGCATAACGGTGCCGATTTTCGTAACGCGTGACGTGCGGGTCGGCGCGGAGGGCGCATCGCAGGAAGAGCACAAGGTGAAGTTCGCCGTCGATCAACCGGTGATCGTCGATGGCTACGTGATTGCAAAGCCGGGAGATCTCGCCGAGGGGCATTACGATACGCAGACCAATCAAACGAAGCGTCAGTTTGAGACGACCACCTCACAAGAGCTGGAGCTCGATATTGACGACGTCGTCAATTTCTGCGGCGATACGATTTACGTGCAGTTCGTTCACACATTCGTCGGCGGGACGCGCTCCGGCTTTATGAGCTTTGGCGTCCACCAGCACGATGCGGCGGTCGGCAAAGGCTCCGTACTCGCCGCCTCGACCGATCGCGTGCAGAAGCGCGTTTGCGCCGAGCCAGCGACCGGTCAGCCGCCCGCAATACCGAAGGATATTATTGCGCCGGACGCGCAGGCGACGCCGCCCTCTTAGCGCGGCGTGGCGTGCGCTTGACGAGCCGAATGCGTGTGCCGTTCTCGTAGAACTCCAACCGATCGAGCAGGCTATGCATGATGAAGAGTCCGTAGCCGCGCTCTGAACCGCGCTCCGGAGCGCGGCGATCGCGCGGCGGTTCGAAGCCCAAGCCGTTTTGCGCGATCTCCGCCACGAGACGCTGATGAGCGTACACGCAGTCAACGGTCAAACACGAGCATTTTCCGTGCTCGATCGCATTTGCCAGCGCTTCGCCGACCGCAGTTTCGAAATCCACAGAGTCGGCTCCCTGAAGCCACGCTGCAGCGAATTGTGCAATTGCCTTGCGGGCCCGGCGCGCATCGCTTGGGGTGCAGCCGAACGTTTCTCTGTATTGCGGGATATGAGCCACGTCCGCCATTTTCCCAAAGCTGGTAAGACTATGCTATCCGCTAAGCCAAAGCCAGACGACGCTCACCGCTATGGTTGCCGGGACGACGAGCAATCCTAAGCGGATGTAGTCGAGCAATCCGATTCGTACGCCATAGCCGCGTAAGGTGGTCATCCAAAGTATCGTCGCGAGCGAGCCGGTCGTCACGAGATTCGGCCCGACGTCTACTCCAACGATTAGCGGGTAAGCAACCTGGGAGACATTGATGTGCTCGACGATGTAGGCCGCCGCTACGGCAATCGGCAAGTTGTTAAAACAATTGGAAAGGAGCGCTGCGCCGCTCGCCGATGCCGCAATCGTCGCGAGGTTTCCGTATCGCAGCGCGCGATCGAGTTCCGCGAGCGTCCAGGCCAAGAAGCCTCCTCGAACGACCGCGTCGAGTAAAACGAAAAGCGCCGCCAGCAAGGCCAGCGTCTTCCATGAGATGTGCTTTGCAACATCGATTGGCGGCGTCGCGGCGACCGCCATCGTCAGCAACGAGCCGCAGAGCGCAATCGGGCCGAGCGGCCAGTGCAGCAGCAAAGCGACGACGTACGCAACGACGATCGCAGCGAATGCACCGAGTGCGAGGATCGTGCGGCGGCTTGGCGCGCGCCACGGCGGCGCTTCGACATGCCCTTGCAACTCGCGCGAGAAGAAGAAGAGGAAAATTCCAAGCGTTACGGCGATCGCTGCGATTTGCGCCGGACCGAGATGCCAAAGGTACGCAGCGAGCTGCGGATGGGGCAAAATCAGCACGTTTGCCGGATTCGAAAAAGGGAGTCCAAATGAAGCCGTGTTTGCGGCAAAAACGCAGCCAAGCAGATACGGCTTGCCGAAGCCCGGCAGCCCGCGGTACACCGCGCGATAGACGATTGGTGTCAAAGCGATTGCCGTGGCGTCGTTCGATAGGAACAGCGTGACGATGCAACACGCGACAAAAAGCATCACGAAGAGCCGACGCCGCGATCCGTTCGCCTGGCGCACCGCGAGGTCGCCGATCCATTCGAAGGCGCCGCTCCGGTCGGCGGCGGCGGAGATGGCCATCAAGCCTAGGATGAAGAGCAGAATATTCCACTGCCGCGCGACCGCAACGGCCGCACTCGGCAGCGGTTCGGCGCCGGTGACGATCAAGAACGCCGCTCCGGCAATCGGCCAAAGCCACGCCGGCACGCGCGGCGGCCGCAGCGCGAGCAACAGGATCGCGACGGCGGCGACGGCGAGCGCCAAGGGTAAGCTTAATGATCCATTTGGTCGCGCGGATGTGCTTGATCGTACGCTCTGCGCTTGTGCCCCATCGCCAACTGTAGATAAACGCCGGTCGTTGCAAGGCTCTCGTGACCGAGCAGTTCGCGAACCGTTTCGAGATCGACGCCGTTCTCGACGAGATGCGTCGCAAAGGAGTGGCGCAGCGTGTGAGGGGTGGCATGCTTTTGAATGCCGCTGACGCTATAGATCGTACGAAATATTCGCCAGACGTGCTTGGGGGTGAGCCCCTTTCCGCTGCGGCCGAGAAAGAGCGCTGGATCGGCACTCTGGGGCCGCACGCGAAGATAGGCATCGATTGCTTCTGCCGCGGCGTGGTTGATGACGACGACCCGTTCCTTGCTGCCCTTGCCGACGACGCGAATCGTCCGCTCGCCGAGGTCGACATCGGCGAGCCGGACGCCGGCGACCTCGGCACGGCGCATGCCGCTGGCATAAAAGAGCTCGAGGATCGCCGTATCGCGCAGCCTAGCCGAATCGCTGCGGCCTGCCAGGCTGGTTCTCAGCAGCTTCATGACCTCGGCGACCTTCAGGGGCGCGGGCCGCTTTTTAGCGACCGAAGGCCCCGGAATGGCGGCCGCCGGATCCGCTTCGAGGACGCCGGTGATTTTCAGGAACCGGTAGAGCGCGCGAATGGAGGAAAGCTTGCGGCATACGGTCCGGCTGTCGTAGCCGCGGCCGTCGAACATATACGCGATGTATTGGCGGATTTGCGTTGCCTGCACGCCCCGCAGCGGCGTGCCGCCCTGGCTCTCGCGCAGAAAGTCCACGAACTCGTTGAGATCGCGCTCGTAGGCCTCAACCGTGAGCGGGCTGCGCTTGCGCTCGGTGAGTAGGTAACCTCGAAGGTCCCGGACGAGCGGGTCGACGACGCGGGTTGTCTCCGGGGCCTTCTTTAAGCCTGCTGGACGCGACATAATAAATCTTTCATCGCATTCGAGCGGGGAAAGAGAAGTACCTGCAATCGGCCATCTCCCCGCTCGAATGCGACGAAAGATCGCGGGATAAAACGATAAACCGGAGGCTTTGAGGGTCCGGCCGGGTCTGGTCGGCTCGAGGCCTATGTCTTACAGGTAACGAGCCAGGCGGTGAGCTGGAGTTTTTTCAGGATCGCGGTGTCGTGGTTTTGGGCGGCCTCGGGGCAGTTTTTCTGCAAGAACCGGTTTTCGTTTTTGTAGTATTCGACGTCCACGACGAGGCGATTGGCGTTCGTGTAGAGGTCGAATTTCTTGCACCAGCCTTGGGCGAAGCACTGCTCCACGACGGCGAAATCGAAGACTTTGACGAGGTCGCCGACCTGGCCGTCGTCGCCTTTCTGCGCCGCCGTAAGGCCACGATCGTGCGCTGCCTTGGCGACCCAGCTGTCGTAAATGAGCTGCTCGCGGTACGTCAATGGGAACCCGGTGTTGTTCTGATAGCCGTCGAGATTGTCGGGGTCGACGCCGTCGAAGCCCTTCTTCTTACAGAGATCGAGGCGGTGCGCCATGATCGGTTCGAGGACCGATGTGGCGCGGACGTCGAGCCAGCGCTCGCCCTTCCAGTGGCCGTCTTTGTTGCCCAGGACGCGCTTGGGAAACTCCTTAGCATCGGGTCGCCAGTTCTCCCACGTTCCGACGTCGACGTAACAGACGACGCGCCGTCCCATTCCATGGAGTTTTGCGACGACCGCGGCGGGCGTGTCGAACATGTCGAGATCGTAGATACCGGCAGCGACGCCCGTGTCGAGCTTGCCGCTATATTGAATTTGATAAGAGTCGCCCGCTGCCGGGATCCAGCGGGCGTGATGCGTGAAAGCCTCGGGCGATGCGCTCGGCGCTTGGGGTAATCCGCTCGGTCCGGCGCAAGCGGCG
>JAFAOZ010000102.1 GCA_019247395.1 Vulcanimicrobiota bacterium
CGCATCGTTATAACGCTCCTCCATTTGGGACAGTTTTAAAGGAATGCCCGCGACGCGGCTGTTGATTTCGCCCGACCGAAAGCGTGTATCGATCGGTGCGATAACCGCACTCACGGGTGCGTTCGCCTCGCTGAACAGCTCTAAACATTGAAGAAACGCGATCATTCCGGAGTCCGCGTACCAGTTATCGCGAAAGTAAAAGTGGCCGCTATGTTCGCCCCCGAAGACGATGTCTTGCTCGCGCATCTCCGCTTTGATGATCGAGTGGCCGACTTTGGAACGGACCGGAATACCGCCGGCTTCTTCGATGAGCTCCGGGACGCTTCGGCTGCAGATCACGTTGTAGAGAATTTTAGCGCCGGGATGCTTTTTGAGCGTATTGAGTGCGACCAGTGCTGTCACGGTGCTTCCGTCGATGAGCCCGCCTTTTTCGTCAACGATGAACATACGATCGGCGTCACCGTCGAAGGCGACCCCGAGATCGCAGCCGTGCTTGCGAACCGCGGCCTGCAAGTCGATCATGTTCTCGGGCTCGATGGGACTCGCCGGATGATTCGGAAAGCCGCCGTCGAGCTCGAAATAGAGCGGAACGACGTGGCAGGGCAGGCTCTTGAAGACGTGCGGGACCGTCTCCCCAGCCATCCCGTTACCGGCATCCACGGCGATTTTGAAGGCCTTGATCTTAGAACGGTCCACAAAAGATAGGCAATGTTGCGCGAAATCGTCCAAAACGTTACGATGTGTGATGGTCCCCGCCGCAGCGCTCTTGGGAGGCAGCTCTCCTGAAAGCAGCTGATCGCGTATCGTTGCCAGACCGGTGTCGAGCGAAATCGCTTGAGCCTGCGAACGGGTGAACTTCATACCATTGTATTGTGCCGGGTTATGCGAAGCCGTAATCATCACACCGCCGTCGAACGCAAATTTACCAACGGCGAAATAGAGCGCGTCCGTGGAGACCATGCCGATGTCGACCACGTCGGCGCCGGCTTCCGACGCGCCGCGCGCGAACGCGTCGCGAAGCTTCTCTCCCGACGGTCGCATATCTCGTCCGACGACGACTTGTGTTCGCGCGTTACCGGTGCTGGGGCTACCCAACATCGGCACGAAGCAAAGCCCGATAGCGTATGCGACGTCGTCGCTCAGTTCGGATGGATAAACCCCACGGACGTCGTAGGACTTAAAAATTGTGGGGTCGAGTCGCACAGCCAGCGGTTCTTCGACCGCGCGAGCGTGACGCCTTTGTGAAGAACGAGCCGCTCGCAAACATCACCGGAACGCTGCTAATTACCGCGTTTCTGCTCGTTACGCTCGCTTTCGCAGTTCAAGGGGCGTTCGAGACGCGAACGGAGATCGCCCATACCTTCTCGCGTCAGGCGCAAATTCAGCAAGCGCAAATCGAACTCGAGGAACTCTTACGCCTGCAGATCGACGAAGAGAACTCACTGCGCGGTTATTCGCTCACGCGCGATCCGTTCTACGTTGCGCAGTATCATCAAGCCGCGGCCGGTTACGACGCGAAAGAGTCGGTCATTCGTGGCATCCTTCACGATCAGCAGCTCTCGGGCGCCGGCGTTTTGCTCGGTGCCTACTCCGCGCTTCAGTCGCGTTGGCGCGCCGAGGTCGCGCGCCCGTTGCTGCGCCATCCTCGCGCGCGCTTGGTCGAGCTCGATAAACGCAATAAACTCTTCTCGGATTACGAAACGCGCACCGTTGCCGACGTCCGCGCGGCGCTGGCGTCCATCGAGGCGCGGCTCGTCGCCAGCACGCAGCTTCAGCTCAACCGCTCCGCCTACGTCCGCGCCTTCTGGGTGCTGGTCTTCGGCATGTTGGCGCTGCTCTTCAATATGTACCGCTCGCGGCTCAATCGCGAGCTGGAGCAAGAGCGAACGATCACCGAAATTCTGCAGCGCGCGTTTCGCAGCGAATCGGTTCCACTGCCGCACTGCGAGGTTGGAAGTGCCTATCTTTCCGCGACGCGGCAAGTCGCCGTCGGCGGCGACGTCTTCGACGTCTACCGGCTCTCGGGTAATCGCGCGCTGATCTTGATTGCCGACATTAGCGGCAAGGGGGTGGACGCAGCGGTCTTGACGGCGTTCATCAAGTTCATGGTGCGCGCCATCGCGCTGCGGCACTCCGAGCCCGCCTCGATTCTTGCGGAGTTCAACGAAGCGTTTTCGAAAGCGGTGGGGAATCCGTATCTTTTCGTTTCAATGTTCGTCGGCATTTTAGACACCGCGACGTTCACCTTGGAGTATGGCAGCGCGGGTCACGACTGTGCCTGGCTGCGCCGGCGAAATGGCGTCGAACAGTTGTCCGTAACCGGCCCGGTCGTCGGCGTCATGGAAGAGCCGTTTTACTCAAAGACCATCGAGCTGAACCCGGGCGATACGCTCGTGCTCACGACCGACGGTCTGACCGAAGTGCGTAACCGCGACGGCAAACCGTTGCTTAGCGCCGGCGCCACGGAGCTCATCGAAGGGGCGGGTGCGCACGCGCAGGAGCTCGCCGACGATCTCGTCGAGGCGGCACGTGCACGCGGCGGCGCTCGCCTGCGCGACGATCTCGCGATTCTCGCGATCCGAATCATGGATACGGAGCGCGTCTATGCGTAAGGCCGTCTCCCTGCTGCTCGTCGCCGTGTGGGCGGCAACTCCGGTCGCGGCTTGGGCGGACTGCAAGGAGCATCGCGGCGATAAGGTCGTGCTCTACAGCACCACCGACGATCCTTCCGTGCTCATTTGGGATTCGCGCGCTCGCCTTCGCTCCTATTACGGGGCGTCGTTCGACGAAGCGCAAGCGATGCTGCCGCATTCCATTTTAGTCGCGCCTGGGACGCGCGCCACCGTGATCTCGTGCGTCGCCGACTATATCGAATCGCCGATTTTCCAACGGCCCGAAGATGCCGTCGGCGTCACGATCTCGAGCGGACCGCAGCGCGGCGTTACGCGTTGGGTGCTCGGCTCGGACATCCGCCTCATGCCCGACCATCATTAGCCCTGCCATCCTGAGCGCAGCGAGCGCCCAAACTGTGTCATCCTGAGGGCAGCGCCCAAACTGTGTCATCCTGAGCGTAGCGAGCGCAGCGAGCGAAGTCGAAGGACGCGCCCGAATCAGCTGTGTCATCCTGAGCGTAGCGAGCACAGCGAGCGAAGTCGAAGGGCGCGCCCACACTGACCTTTGCATCGTCCTTCGACTGCGGCGCGTCGCCCAGCTTAACGCAACGCCGAGCTAATCGCGCGCCTCCGCTCAGGATGACACGGGGCGCGCGTCCTTCGACTGCGGCGCGTCGCCGAGCATAACGCAACGCCATGCAATCCCGCGCCTCCGCTCAGGATGACACATGGCGCGCGTCCTTCGACTGCGGCGCGTCGCCGAGCTTAACGCAACGCCATGCAATCCCGCGCCGAAGTTTACCCTGAGCGAAGTCGAAGGGCTCAGGATGACACTTGTGATGCCCGACGGCCATCGCTAGCGTAGATTCGGAGGCTGCCGCTGGGAAGGCGAATTCGTTCCAGCGCGATGCCGTAGACGCCGTCGAGGCGCGCGTCGTTGAGCAATGCTTCAGGCGGCTCCAGCGCGAGCATCGTTCCGTTGCCGAGCAATGCGATGCGGTCGGCGTAGGCTGCTGCCTCATTGACGTCGTGCAGCGCGCAAACGACAAGCTTTCCGCTCGATGCAAGTTCGCGCAGCAGCGCGAGGATTTCGTGCGCGACGCGCAGATCGAGATGGCTCGTCGGTTCGTCGAGCAGTAGAATCGGCGTCTCCTGCGCGAGCCCCAGCGCGATCCAAACTCGCTGGCGCTCCCCCGAGCTCAAGCTCGCGAAGAGCCGGTCGCCAAAATCGCTCATTGCCACCGCATCGAGCGCTCGCGTAACCGCGGCATCGTCGTCTTCGCGGGTTCGCCACTGCCACCAGCGATGGTGCGCAAAGCGGCCGATCGCAACGACGTCGCGCACCGCGAGCGCGTCGAGCAGCACGTCGTCGGCCGTGACCAATGCAATGCGCCGAGCGCGTTCGAATGCCGTCATCGCGTCGATCGCAACGCCGTCGACGCGCACCACTCCGTCGACAGTACGATGCAGCCCGGCGAGCGCGCGCAACAACGTCGTCTTTCCGACGCCGTTGGGTCCGACGACTGCCACGAGCTCGTGCGCCCCAATGCGTGCGCTCAGCCCCGACAGCAGCGGATGGCCGCCGATCTCGAGCGCGACGTCGTGAAGCTCGATCATCGGCGCGCGCTTCGTGCGGCCGCGGTTGCCGGGCGAAGGTAAAGATAAAGAAATGTGGGGACGCCGATGAAGGCAAGCAGGACTCCAATCGGCAGTTCGGCCGGCGCGACGATGCTGCGGCAGACGGCATCGGCGAGCATGCAGAGCGCTGCGCCAATCGCCGCACAGGCCGGCAGCAGTGCGACCGCGTTGGAGCCGGCGATGCGCCGCGCCAAATGCGGCACGATCAATCCGATAAATCCCACGAGGCCCGCCAGAACGACGCTGCTTGCCGCGAAGAGCGACGATCCCGCAAGAATCACCCACTGTGCGCGCTCGACGTCCACGCCGACGGCGCGCGCGCGCAGATCCCCGATGCGCAGCGCGTTAAGCGGTGCGATCGACAAGAGCGCCAAAAAGGTTCCGGCGGCGAGATACGGCGCAGTGGTGAGCAGGTCGTGCCAGCCTCGACCGGCGATCGAACCCGCGAGCCACGCGACGATGGTGCCGGCATAGTTGCTCGATTGCGCGCGAACCACGGCTAGCGTGACGATGGCCGCGAAGAGTGTCGAAAGTGAAACGCCGGCGAGAATGAGACGGTTTGCGTCGATGCCGCTGCCGCGCCGTGCGAGCGCGGCGACCAAGAGCGCTGCGCCCAATCCGGCGACGAAGCCGATCGCCGGAATTGCGGCAGCCGATGCCCCTGCAAGCATGGCGATGGCGATCGCTGCGGCCGCACCCGCGCTGACGCCGGTAAGATACGGATCGGCCAGCGGATTGCGCAGCATCCCTTGCAGCATGGCGCCGCAGAGCGCTAAGGCGGCTCCGACGGTTGCGGCGATACACACGCGCGGCAGACGAAGCTGCCAGACGATAACGTTCAGCGTGTCCGCGCGATGCGGATGCGCCAGCGCGCCTGCGACTTGCTCAATTGAAAGCGGCGTTCCGCCGACGAGCAGACTAACGGCGGCGGCGGCCGGCACGAGCAGCACGAGGGCGAGCCCGGCGAGCGGCTTCAACGGCCGCGCAGTTCCAACGTAAAGGAACGTCCGGGCATCGGGTAGCCGGCGTAGATCGCATACCGGTCGTTGCCGAGATTATATCCGCGCAACGCGACGAGTAGATGCGGGGCGACGCGGTACGCCGCATATGCGTCCACTTGCGTAAACGTCGAGGGCTGGTACACGGCATACTGCGGCGCCAGATACGGATCGGCGCTTTCTTGCGGGCCTTGCGTGTGCGCGAGAATGCCGAAGCCGTCGACGTTGCTCGCCGGCGGCGCGGTGTAGCGCAAACCCAGACTAACGCCAAAGACGGGGCCTCGTCCCGGCAGCCGGGTGTTGGTATCGAGATTTTGCGCGCGATACAGGTTCGTGACGTCGAGTGTTGCGGCATAACCGTGCTGCACGGACGTCGCAATACCGAGGGTAAGCCCTTGAATCGATGCGTGCCCGACGTTTTCAGGAATGTAATACGGCGGCGGTGAGACGATAAGATTGGAACCGCTGGTCGTGAACCAGCCGAATCGGACGCCGCCCCAGAGTGCCGGCACGACGAGCGTCGCGTCGCCGACACGCGTTCGTTCCGGCGCCAAGTTCGGGTTCGAAAAACCGGGATAGTAGAGCTCTTCGGCCGTGGGCGCTCGAAAGGCCGTCGCCGCATTGAGCTTCAACTGCAAAGATTCACCGATTGGAACGATGCCGCCGATGGACGGCGAATAGGCGCCGCCGACGCCGCCGTCGCGCTCACCGCGCAGTCCCGCATAGAATTGGCCGCCGTTTGCACCGAACCACTGCGACTGCACGTAGGCCGCCGTCTGCGCGTACGGGTCGAAGACCGGCGCGTTATCGGCAGCCTGTGACGAGCCGCCCCCGGTTCCTTGATCGACGCGCGCGATCCCGCGCATTGCGTCAATGCCATAAACGACGCGCTCGCTCGCAGTACCGGCCACGTTGCGAAAACTCGCCATCCAGTGCT
>JAFAOZ010000060.1 GCA_019247395.1 Vulcanimicrobiota bacterium
AGAATCGGAACGCCGGCTTTATGCAGCGGGTGGATGAGACGATGCGCAACGAGCGCATGGAAACCCGGATACGAGAGCACGACGTCCAGCCAACCGCGCGCCGCGGGGTCGCGCTGGATGGGGGCCTGCAGGTCGGCCAGGACGCCATCTAAGAGCATCTGCAACAGTTTAACCCAGGAGGTCAACGAGCGGCTGCGCCGGGGACCTCGTCACGCCTTACGCTCAAGCAGGGCGACGGCGTATGCAGCGATGCCGGTGCCGTCGCCGGTATAGCCCATCCCTTCGCTGCTCTTCGCTTTGACGCTCACTCCATCGATCGCGAGGCCCAAGTGCGCCGCGATGTTCGCGCGCATCTCGCCAATGAAGGGCGCGAGTTTCGGCCGCTCGACCACGACGGTTGCGTCCACGTTTTCAATCGTAAACCCGGCTTTTCGTGCTAAGGCCGCGCACTGCGCGACAAGGTCGAGCGAATTGGCATCTTTCCATCTCGCGTCCGTGTCGGGGAAATGCGCGCCGAGATCGCCCAGCGCCGCCGCACCGAGAATCGCGTCGGCGATCGCATGCGCGAGCACGTCGCCGTCGGAGTGGCCGAGCGGACCGCGTTCGAACGGAACGCGAACTCCGCCGAGGATCATGCTGCGTCCGTCCACCAGACGGTGCGCGTCGAAACCGTGTCCGATGCGCATCATTTATGCAACAGTGTACGGGCGCGCGCGACGTCGGCGGGGAGCGTGACTTTAAAGTTCTCGCTCGTCGATGGGACGACGAGCACCGCAACGCCGGCGCGTTCGAGCAGCGCCGCGTCGTCGGTCGCTTCGACGCCGTCGCGGCGCGCGGCTTCGTGGGCGGCGCGCAATTCCGCCGTACGCGCGAACTGCGGCGTCTGCGCGGCCCAGAGCCGGCTGCGCTCGAGCGTTTCAATCACCTGCAGCGACTCGGCATCAACCGCTTTGACGGTATCGACCACGGGTGAGGCAAGCAACGCGGCCCGCCCAACGCGCACTTCGCGCATTCCGGCGCGTACGTCGTCGAGCACGACGAGCGGACGCGCGCCATCATGAACGAGCACGGCATCGCATCGATCGGAAACGGCGCTCAAACCCTGATAAACGCTCTGTTGTCGCGTGGCGCCCCCTTGCACGACACGCCAAGATCGTTCTGCGGCAAGACGTTCGCAGAGCCCCCGCATCGGTTCCATCGAATCGGCTTCGGTTGCAACGACGATTTCCGCAACTTCCGGCATGGATGCAAATTTTTCGATCGACCATCCAACCATCGGGGTGCCGGCCAGCTCTAAAAATTGTTTTGGTGCGCCGAGGCGCGTTCCGCGGCCGGCCGCGACGATGACGGCCGCCCACTTCAAGAAGCGACGCCCTCGCGCTTCGGGCGCGCAAAGATCATTCTTCCGGCAACGGTTTGAAGGACGCTCGTGACGATCACGTCGGTCTCTACGCCGATAAGACGGCGCCCGTGCTCGACGACGATCATCGTACCGTCCTCAAGGTAGCCGACCCCCTGGTGGAACTCCTTACCTTCACGAATGACGGCGACGTGCAGCTCCTCGCCGGGAAGCACGACGGGCTTGACCGCATTGGCAAGTTCGTTAACGTTGAGCACGGCGACGCCTTCAACGTGCGCCACGCGATTGAGATTATAATCGTTGGTAACGAGTTTCGCGCCGAGCTCTTGCGCCAGCCGCACCAGCCGCGCATCCACGTTGCCCGGCGCCATGTCGGAAAAATCGCGCTCGCTGATCTCGACGGCGGAGAGCTCCTGTAAGCGGCTCAACACGTCGAAGCCGCGCCGTCCGCGCGTGCGCTTGAGCGGATCGACCGAATCGGAGATGGCCTGCAGTTCGCGCAGCACGAAACGCGGCACGATGAGCTCGCCTTCTAAAAAGCCGCTCTCGACGATTTCGACGATGCGCCCGTCGACGATCGTCGAGGTATCGACGACCTTCGGCGAGCCGCCGCCGACGGCGCCGCCTACGCTGCGAGGCAACGGCACAATTCGAATCTTCGCACCGATGCGCGCCCCCAAATATGCCGCAAAGATTGCGACGATCAAATAGAGCACGATCGCGATGTAGGTTCCGGCGCGCCCGAAATCGGAGATCAGCTCGAAGGCAATGCCCTTGATCAAAAATGCGATGAGCAAGCCGACGATGAGCCCGACTGCGCCGCCGGCGATCTCGGCGGGCGTGAGACGTTCCATCGCGCCTTCGGTTTGCCGCAGCTGCTTTTCGAAAAGCGCTTGTGCGAACGGCGCGAGCAGTGCACCGACGATCGCACCCACGACCGGCGAGAGAATCAGGAACGCGAGCTGAAGGCCTTCGTTGGCGAAATGCGGTGAGAGCAGGCTGAAGTAGGCTTCGCGACCCAATAAGAAGCCCGCCACGCCGAAGACGATGACGAATGCGGCGCGTAGCAGGGTTTCCGAGAGCGTGTTCGTGGTTACTCGAATGTTATGAATGCTCCGCAGACATCGTTGGCTAGAAATCTTCCCCGCCGCGTCAATCGCACGCTATCCCCTATACGCTCCAACAAACCGGTGTCCGCGAATCGCGCAACGATGGGCGCGTAATCGGTCATAACGTCGATGCCATAACGCTCTTTGAACGCGCGTAAGCTAACCCCTTGCGTCGTCCTCAACGCAAGCATAATCGCCTCACCGGCCCGTTGACGACCTTCCAGCCGCTCGGCTTCGGAAGGGATGGGGCCGCCGTCGAGCGATGCGCTGACATAACGCTCCAAGGAGCGCGTGTGCACGCTACGGACACCGCCCCGAAACGATGCGGCGCCCACACCGAGCCCGACGTACTCGCCGTTCTCCCAATAGTTGACGTTATGCGCACACCGATGTCCGGGCCGGGCAAAGTTGCTGATCTCGTATTGCTCGTAGCCTGCGGATTGCAGCTGCTCGATCGCGATGGCGTAGAGTTCGCCCTCGCGCTCGTCGTCAAAGAAGGCCTGCGGCTCGCGCGCGCGCCACGCGAAATACGGCGTGCCTTCTTCCACCGTCAGCCCGTAGGCGGAAATATGATCGGGTTCGAGCGCAATCGCGGCTCTCAGCGTGCGGTGCCAGCTCGCCGGCGTCTGTCCCGGCACGGCAAACATGAGGTCGAGCGAGAGCGAGCTCAACCCGGCGGCGCGTGCCTGGGCGACAACGCTCCCGATCTGCGCGACCGTGTGTTTGCGCCCGAGCGTACGGATTTCCGTTGGTTCGAACGATTGCACGCCGATCGAGACGCGCGTGATACCGGCAGCGCGATACGTAGCGAAATCGCCGTCGCGAACGAGCTCCGGATTGAGTTCGATCGAAATTTCACCGGCGCCGGGGAAGCGGCGGTCCAGATGCGCGAGCAGTTCGGCGATGGTAGCGGCATCGTAGGCGTTCGGCGTTCCACCGCCGAGATAGACCGTCGCCGCGGGGACGGAACGATCACGCTCGATTTCAGCGAAGAGCGCATCCAGATAACGCCGCGCCATGCTCTCCCGCAGCGGCCATTTTGCGAAGTCGCAATAGGGACAGAGATACGGACAGAACGGCAGATGAACGTAGACGCCCAACATGGCGGCCGGAGGAAGTTATAAGGCTGCGAGATGAGGTACGATCAGCTCGCTTATCTTACCGATGACGTCGTGGTTGACTTCCTGCACGGCGGCGCCGATCGCGTGTTTGATCGCATTTCGGCTCGCACGCCCGTGCGTAACGATGCAATTCCCGCGAAGGCCCAGGAGCGGCGCGCCGCCATAGGTCTCGTAATCAAAGCGCTTGCGCAGCCGTTTGAGCGCAGGGGCGAGCATCGCGGTGCCGACCTTCGTGAGCAAGTTTCCGCCCAGCAACGTGTCGCGCATGACGTGCGCAAGGTCCGCGAAGAGGCCTTCGCCGACCTTGAGCACCACATTGCCGACGAAACCGTCGGCAACGATCACATCGGCATGATTGTGAAAGAGATCGCGGCCCTCCACATTACCGCCGAAGTTAACCGGCGCCCGCTCCAGCAGGCGCGCCGCTTCGAGCACGAGCTGATTACCCTTCGTGCGTTCTTCGCCGACGGAAAGAATCGCAACGCGAGGGTTCGGAACGCCCAGCACCGCTTTTGAGTACGCCGAGCCCATGATCGCGAACTGCTCGAGCCATTCGGGTTTGCAATCGACGTTCGCGCCCGAGTCGAGCAAGACCGTCGGTCCATTGAGTGCCGGCCAAACGGTCGCAATTGCGGGCCGCGAAACGCCTTCGATGCGCCCCAGCTTGATCAGCGCAATCGCAAGAAAAGCGCCGCTGTTGCCGGCGGAGACGACGGCGTCGGCTTCGCCCTGCTTCACTAAGCCGACCGCAACGCCGAGCGACGTTCCTTCGCAGCTTCGAACGGCGGTCGAGGGTGATAGATCCATCGCGATTGAGGCCGGCGCGTGGATTTCGCGGACGCGCGAGGGGACGCGGCCATTGAGAAGCGGGCGGACGCGCGCTTCGTCACCAACCAAAAAGATCTCCGCGTCGAACTCTTGAGCCGCCATCAGCGCGCCGGCGACGATCTCGGTGGGGGCGTGATCGCCACCCATTGCGTCGACGGCGATCCGCGCTCGGCCCATGGGCATCGTCTTTTGGTGCCGGCATAGGAAATCTTGCCTATGGTCACCCTTTCGGATGCGACGGCCGGGGTGGACGGGCGGCCCGGAGCGTGATACTATCGCCCGGTTATGGCTAAGCGGTGCGAAATTTGCGGCAAGGGTCCGAAGGCGGGCAACAACGTCAGTCACGCGATGAACAAGACGAAGCGCCGCTGGCTTCCGAACTTGCAGAACGTGCGCATTGACGATCGCGGCGTCCATCGCACCGCGAAGGTCTGTACCGGCTGCCTGCGTTCGAACCGGGTGACGCGGCGCGCTTAACGTTCCGCGCTAGCCGCGAAGTGATCCCAGCCCGACCGCTCGATTCGCTCTCCCTTGTAAGCAACACCGGCCTCGGCCCGTAAGGCGCCGATCTTTTTCAATTCCCGGCCGAAGCGCTTCGCATAGCGCGCGGCCAGGTGGCTGAACGCCCGCGGCCGTATCGCGGCGAGCAATTCGAAATCGTCCCCACCCGCTAATGCAAAGGTCTCGGCGTTTTCATGGCGCGCTCGTGCGATCGCGGCGGCGGCATCCGCAACCGGAATCGTGTCGAGCTGAGCGCCACAGCCGCTCGCGGACGCAAGCCGCGCAACGTCGGTCGAAAGTCCATCGGAAATATCCATCATCGCGGTTACGTTGCGGCTTGCCGCGAGGAAACGTCCCTCGGCGATGCGCGGCTCGGGGCGTCGGAAGGCCGCGAACCCGCCGGCCTCACCGAGCAGCCCGGCGCGCGCGGCGCCCAGCGGGCCCGTAGCGGCGAGCACATCGCCGGGATGCGCGCCCGAGCGCAGCTTTACGTTCGACGGACGAACTTCGCCGACGACGGTAATTGCAATCGTCCACACCGACGCTCG
>JAFAOZ010000066.1 GCA_019247395.1 Vulcanimicrobiota bacterium
CCAGGAGCATAGCCGGGTAGCTATGTTCGGATCAGATAAACGCTGAAAGCATATAAGCGTGAAACTGACTCCAAGATGAGATCTCAATCCCGTAAGGGTGAAGAGTCGTGGTAGACTACCACGTTGATAGGCCGGAGGTGGAAGCGCCGCAAGGTGTGGAGCTGACCGGTACTAATCGCTCGGATATTTTTAAACTAACGCCCGTTTTCGCGGCACTGGAAGTTCTTCTCTGTACAGATTTAAAGCTTCCCGGCGCGATCGGCTAGAGCTCCGGCTCGCCATCGCGCTCGGGGACCAAAGAGCCCTTCGACTCGCTGCGCTCGCTCAGGGCAGGCTCGCCGAAGGCGAAAGTTTCTGGCGCCCATGGCGGCGGGGTCCCACCCGTTCCCATCCCGAACACGGCAGTTAAGCCCGCCAGCGCCGATGATAGTCGGGCCGCAGGGCCCCTCGAAAGTAGGACGGTGCCAGATTAGTTTGAACAAATAGGCCCGCCGCGAACACGGCGGGCCTATTTCGTTTTGTGTAATGGTCTGTGGGAGTGTTAGGGGATGATTTCATCTCGAGCGTTTCGCGCTGCCGCGGCACTCGGAGTCATAGCGGCCTTGATCGGGTGCGGTGCAAACACTCCGCCTGCAGCCCCAAGTGCAGCGGCCTTACTAAAGGAGCTTCCGGCGAGCGGCGCGTCGCCCGCCGAGGAATCGGTCGCGTATCAAGTCAATCCGCAACACACCGGCGCCGTCAAACGCGGCCTACGCCCGCCGCTTAAAGTGGTGTGGTCCGTCAATCCGAACGGGAACAAGGCGGTTGGCTATCCTATTGTGGCAAACGGCATCGTCGTCGTTGCTGCCGGCTCGGAGCTGATCGGTATTGATGCGACCACCGGCCACAAACTGTGGACCCAAGGTGCGCCGGGGGGCTATGCGTGGGTAGGTGCGGCCTACGACAACGGCAGCATTTTTGCCATCCCTACGGCGGCGTCGGGATCGACGGTTGACATGTACGCCTTCGATCAAGAAACCGGCTCGCCGCTGTGGTCGGCGCCGGCACCGGGACAGTCATCTTTTTCATCGCCGCCGACGGCGTCGCAAGGCACGGTGTACACGGGGGGAGCCGGTGTTGGCGGAACGGTTTACGCATTCAACGAGTCGACCGGTGCGCTCAACTGGACGGCTTCAGTGGAGAACGGCGATGACTCCTCACCGGTCGTAACGTCGAAGGGAGTCTATGTCTCGTACGTTTGTCCGCAGACGTACGACTTCACGCCGAGCAGCGGTAAACAAATATGGCATTATCAGGGATCGTGCGAAGGCGGGGGCGGCAGCACGCCGGTGCTTTACCAGGGCCTGTTATTTGTCGGCGATAGCAATATGCTAAGCGGATACGACGGCCTAATCTTGACGGCCGACGCCGGAACGGTGGTTGGCGGCTTCAACTCCTCTTTTACGCCCGCGTTTGCGGCGAAGCTTGGATATTTCGTGACGAGTCACGGCTCTGCTCCGTCGGAGCTTGACGCGCGTAAGGTGCCCTCGCTGACGCTCGATTGGAGCGTCACCTTAAATAGCGACAGCTATGTGTCGCCCCCGCTCGTGGCAGGGAAGATTGTGTACATCGTGACGGCGGGAGGTTCTCTCCTCGGTTACGACGCGAAAAGCGGAAAACAGAAAGTACAAATAACGCTCGGAAGCGGTGGGAGCTACCGGGTTTTTGTGGTCGGTCTCGGATATGGGTCGAACGAGTTGATCGTGCCCAACGGACAGTATCTGATCGCAATTCAGGGAAGCTAGGCCGGCGCGCCGAAGGGGATCAGCCCCCGCAAAGAGGTTCTTATGAAAACCTACGGCGTTTCACGTTCGACCAGCGCTCTGCCCGGCAGGGTGTGGAGAGTCTGGTCGGACCCCAATAACTGGAGCCGTTGGAATTCCGGCATTCGCGACGCGCATGTCGATGAGCCACTCGCCGACGGCGTCCAGGGCAGAATGACGACCGATCGCGGAAGCACGCACGACGTAATGTTCCACGACGTGAGCGACGGCCGCAGCTTCAGCATGTCGATGGCCGGACCGCCTTTGAGCACCTTCACCTTCACGTGCGAGATCCGTCCCGACGGTGTCGGAAGCGTGATCTCCCAGCGCGTGGCAATAACCGGTCCGCTCGGCGCGCTCTTCGGCGCAATGATGGGCGAGGAGATGGCGAAACACTTCATGCCGGTCCTCGACGACTTGGCCCGAACGGCCGAATCGCAGACGGTCTGAAATAGGCGCCGCCCTATTTCGGTAGGACGGTGAAGAGAGAGTGCGAACGAAGGAGCCCGCTGCAATGAGCAGCGGGCTAATTTGTTATTTCGCGATAAGGAGCCGCGTACGAGATGAGCGATCTGCCGAACTTCAAATTCGATCTGGAACATGCACAAGGCTGGAGCGGTGCGGCCGGCTCGGCACGCCAGCACACCGTTAACGAGTTCCCGGTCTCTACGAGCTTCGCTGCCGTTTCGATGCGGCTGCAACCAGGTGCGCTACGGGAATTGCACTGGCACGCGATCGCGGCAGAGTGGGCCTATGTGATCTCCGGCAGCTGCCGCGTCACGGTCATCGCGCCGTCGGGAAATGCGGAGATCTCGGATTTCGGGCCCGGCGACGTTTGGTATTTTCCCAAAGGCCACGGGCACTCTATTCAAGGACTCGGTCCGGACGAATGCCACTTTCTGCTCGTTTTTGATGACGGGCGGTTCTCCGAGTTCGGTACCTTCAGCATCACCGATTGGATGGCGCGCACGCCGCCCGATGTGCTCGCGCAGAATCTTAGCCTGCCGGCCGACGCGATCGCAAAACTGCCGAAAGAAGAAGTCTACATCGTTCAAGGCGAGGTGCCACCAACTGCAGCTCCGGCCTCGATGAACGCGAACCTCGAACCGAGTCAGCTCAACCACAAGTTTCGGCTCGGCGCGGCACCCTTGATGAGTTTCGCCGGCGGCACGGAGCGGCTCGTCTCACAGCAGCAGTTCCCGATCTCATCAACGATCACGGGCGTTCTGCTGACGCTCAAACCCGGCGGTTTGCGCGAATTGCACTGGCACCCCAATGCCGACGAGTGGCAATACTACATCAAGGGCCGCTCCGAGATCGGCGTATTCGGCGCAAACGGGAAGTATCGGCAAGACGAGTTCGGGCCGGGTCAAGTGGCCTTCATCAATCGGGGCTTCGGCCATTACATCCGGCAGATCGGCAACGAAGAGACACAGATTCTCGTCGCGTTCAACAGTCCAGATTATCAGGAAATATCGATCTCGTCGTGGCTTGCCTCGAATCCGCCGCAACTGCTCGCCGATAACTTTGGGATCGATCTCGGCGCGATTGAAAAGATGCCGCATGCCGGCCGTTTCATCGTGGGCGCGGCCTGAAGCCCGGCGACGCCGTGCGCCAGGAACGAAGATTCAGACCGAGGTAGTCTGACCGCGACAGACCGCCGTCTAGCGGTTTTCAAGGTGGGCCTCATTGCCTCGTCCGCAGCGCGGTGCTCCCGCCTCGGTCGCCGAGTTTGGGATCCTGCTCAAGCGATTACGGCTGCATGCTGGACTTTCACAAGAACAGCTCGCGGAGCGTGCCCGCATCAGCGCTAAAGCCGTCGGGGCATACGAACGTGGCGATCGCCGCGCTCCCTACCGCGATACGCTTGCGCTCATCGTCGAGGCTCTCGGCGTCACGGGTGAAGCCTACGACGAGCTGGTCGCAGCGGCAGATCACGCGCGCCGGCGCGGCCCAAGCGCGCTCGACGCCGCCTCATTCGGCGGAGCTGCGGCATATCCAAATAATCTGCCGATCGCGCGTACCACGTTCGTCGGCCGCGACCGCGACGTGGCCGAGGTCAGCGTACTGCTCGATCGTCATCGTCTGCTGACGCTCGCCGGTTCCGGAGGAGTCGGCAAAACCCGGCTCGCCTTACACCTCGGT
>JAFAOZ010000068.1 GCA_019247395.1 Vulcanimicrobiota bacterium
AGCGTCGCCGCAAGCCACGTCGCCGTAAAGTGGTGAAACCCCGAATGTTGGGCGATCGCGATGACGAGGTTACCTGCCAGCAGCGCGATTGAGGACACCGCGAGGAACTGAGTGCCTTCGATCCACGGATTGCGCTTGGAGCGAAACGTCCAGACGCGATTGAGCAGGTAGTTCGATAGACCGCCCGCCATGAAGCCGATCGAAAAGTCGGCGAACCATGAAAAGTCGGTCGACTTCTCGAGCGCATGCGCCACGATGAAGTTCACGATCGTTCCGGATGCGCCGACTATTCCAAACTTCACGAACTGGCGCACCCCGCGCCGGCGGCCAAGCGTGCGCATCATGCCCGGCGCGGCTGCATCACGCAACCCAGTACCAATCCGCGAATAGCACGGTGAAGAGGCCGAGCAGCGGAAGCGAGAACGCGAGGATGAGGTTGTTGACCCACGGCCGCTCGCCCCAGCGCGCGAGGATCGCAAACATCGGGAAGAGCACCAGCGCGAAGCGCGGCATGGACATGAGATTCGAGGTCGACATCGGTACCAAAATAGAAAGCGCCATGTACGCGATATATGACGGGCGCAAGCTACGCCAGCCGCCCAGCAGCACGGCAATCATGAAGACCGTGAACGCAATTTCGAGCAGTTGGTTCGCGACGAGCTGCGGCGCGGTGGTGTGAAGCAATTTGCCGAACGCGTTCTGCAAGCTGACCCAGGGTGGCGCCAGATGCCGGTTCCAATGAATCTGAACGTGCGAGAAGTAGAGCGGATCGGCGCGCAGGACCCATAGATATGCCATGTAGACCGCGAGGCCGAGCGGGATGAGCAGCCCTGCGGCCAAGTCCGCGACGGCCCGTTTGCCCTCGTTGCGTTCTTGAGCCCACCATTCCATAACGAAGGGAACCATCAGCAGCACGCCTTCGACCCGGGTAAGCGCGGCGAGAAAGCCGATTGCGCCGGCAAGCCACCAGCGCCGCTCGCGCATGTAGTAGAACGACGCGACCGTCAGCATAAAAAAGAGCGATTCGGTATAGACTGCGGTAAAGTAGACTGCCGTCGGAAAGATGGAGACGTAAAAGATCGCGCGGCGGGCGACGGCGCGATCGTACTCGTGTTCCAGAAGCTTGTAAAGGTAGAGCAAACCGAAGAAGAAGCAGGCGCTCGAGATCAGTAGCCCGGCGATCAAATGGCTTCCCGCAAGTGCTCCGACGATCCGGATCAACAGCGGATAGAGTGGGAAAAAAGCCATGTTGGTGCCTTGGTAGCCTTGCGTTGCGATGTCCAGATAATGCACCGCATCCCATCGTCCCCATACGGCAAGCAACGCGTGCGACGATTCTTGAACGTGCACGCCGGCGCGTTGACCGATGATGACGGCGGCGAGTTCTGCGATGACGACGATCGCGAGCCGCGTAGCCGCAAAATCGAGGAGCACTTCGCGCACGGTCTGGTTGAATCGGGCCGCAATGATGACCTTGGCAACGCAGGCCAGCGTCAGGGCAAGCAAAAACAGACGTGCGCCGTGCGTCAGCTCCGGCGCCAGCACGAAGGTGAGCCACAGCAGCAAAAACGGCAACCAGGTAATCGCGTCGTATTGAAGCGAGCGTACGAGCGTTATTCCCGCTCGCCGCGCAAAGTAGCGCGCGTAACCGCTCCAGAGCGCAATCGTTGCGACGGTGCCGCCCCAGACGGCCGCAATCAGCTGGGCGTCGCCGACGACGCCGTGACGACTCGGCACGATGATGGCATACCACGCAAAAAAGCCGAGGGTCAGGCCCGCGATGGTGACGGCAGCCGGCGCGGCCCAACCCGCAACGAAGAGGTCGCCGAAGCGGATGATCGGCGACTCTGCAGGTTGTGAAAGACGGGTTGCGGACACGCGGAAAGTGTGTTTAACAGGAAATGCGGCGCTTCCCTTGTAGCAGAATGACAAATGGCACGGGCGATTATGCGTGCGCTGCTGGATCATCCGGTACATTCGCTCGATTTCGTAAAAGTTACCGAGAGCGCGGCACTCGCAGCGTCGCGCTGGATGGGGCGCGGCGAGCGTGACGCCGCCGATGGCGCTGCAGTCGAGAAGATGCGCGAAGCGCTCGGCGATATGGAGATTGCCGGCCGTATCGTCATCGGCGAGGGTGAGCGCGACGAGGCGCCGATGCTCTTCATCGGTGAGGAAGTCGGCGCAGGCGGTCAAGAGGTCGACATTGCGGTAGATCCCGTGGAAGGAACGAACCTCGTCGCCAACGGGCTGCCTAACGCAATCGCCGTCATGGCAATCGCCGAGCGCGGCGGTCTGCTGCACGCACCCGATACTTATATGAAGAAGCTGGCGGTCGGCGCAAAGGCTGCGCCGTACGTGCATATCGACGCACCGGTTCGCGAGAATCTCGAAGCCGTTGCCAACGCGTTGGAAAAACCGATCAACGATGTCTGCGTTGTCATTCTCGATCGTCCGCGACACGCCGACCTGATCCGAGACGTCCGCGCGGCGGGCGCACGGATTCGCCTGATCTCCGACGGCGACGTAGACGCCTGCATCGCTACGGCCATTGAGTCGACCGGGATCCACGTCGCAATGGGAACCGGCGGCGCCCCGGAAGGCGTGCTTGCCGCCGCGGCCATCAAATGCCTAGGCGGCAACTTTATGGGACGCCTTCAACCGCGAAATGAAGACGAAATTCGTCGCGCCGCCGAAATGGGTTTTGAAGATATCGGCCGCGTCCTCGAAATCGACGATCTCGTGCGTAGCAACGACGTGATCTTCTGCGCGACCGGCATCACGGACGGCGATCTCGTTCGCGGCGTGCGTTTCTTCGGAAATCAAGCACGCACGCATTCGATTCTCGTCCATTCGAGCGGAACCGTACGTTTCGTCGAATCGACGCATCGTCTCGGTGCGCGCCCGCCCGGGCGCTAACGGCGGCATGCATCGTTCGCGGCACCGGCACGACCTCGTGGTCGTCGGCGCCGGGTCCGCCGGTTACGCTGCAGCCCGCACGGCGCGCGACGTCGGCTGCGACGTGGCACTCGTCGACCAAGGCCCGCTCGGCGGTCTCTGCATTCTGCGCGGCTGCATGCCGAGCAAAGCGCTGCTGGCATCGAGCGACGCGCTGCAAGACGCGCGCGACGCGCGCGTGCTCGGCATTGGGGTCGAAGGACTCTCCGCCGACATGCCGTTCATCGCCGCGCGCAAGCGGGAACTCGTGCGCGAGTTCGCCGAGTACCGAATCGACGGCATCAACGATTTTCCGCTCTATCTCGGCGAGGCCCGCTTCCTCTCGCCGACGCAGCTTGCGGTCAACGAGAGCGAT
>JAFAOZ010000261.1 GCA_019247395.1 Vulcanimicrobiota bacterium
TTGGTCCGGCAGCCGTTCGATGCGATCGACGTAAAAGGCCGCGCGTTCCTGTGGATTCGTGCCGTATCGCAGGCGCTTGGCAAGCGGCAGCGTTAGTGCGAGCGCACCGGGCAAGGCGCTAGGCAAGACCTCACCGGCGGTCGCGAGATAGTGCGAGATGGCGACGTCGTACTCGGCGGTGCGCTCGAACGCGGCGACGGCCAGCTGCCGCCGCAGCGATTGCGTCACCTCGCCGGATTCCACCGCAGCGCGGTATTTGTCGTATTGCGACGGATGCGTCAGCACGACGACGTGTTCGAAATTTTTTGCCGCGGCGCGCAATAAAGCGACGCCGCCGATATCGATCTGTTCGATCGCTTCGCGCAGCGACGCGCCGCGCGCGACGGTGCCCTCAAAGGGATAGAGATTCACGGCGACGGCGACGAGTTCGGGAATCGCGTACTTTTCGGCTTGCGACTCGTGTTCGCGATCGCCGCGTTCGTACAAAATTGCCCCGAAGACTTTCGGATGCAGCGTCTTCACACGTCCGCCGAAGAGCGCTGGGAAGCCGGTCAGCTCTTCGACGTCGCGCGCCGGCACGCCGCGTTCGACGAGATAGGCGCGCGTGCCGCCGGTAGCGTAGATCGCGATGCCGCGCGCATGGAGCACCTGCGCCAACTCGGCAGCGCCGGTCTTGTCGGAGAGTGAAAAGAGCGCCGCTTTCTGCCGTACCGCAGATTCAGGCAAGCATCGCCTCGGGTTCGCGCGTCAGCTCCGCGGAGACGATCGCGCTCACGCCCGCGTCGCGCGTCGTGACGCCGTAGATGCGGTCCGCACTCTCCATCGTCTTCTTGTTGTGCGTGACGATGAGCATCTGCGAATCTGCCGCAAACTCGCGGACCATGGAAGAGAAGCGATCGATATTCGCATCGTCGAGCGCGGCATCCACTTCGTCCAGCAAATAGAAGGGCGCGGGTTTGGTGGCGATGAGCGCAAAGATCAGCGCCGCTGCCGTCATCGCGCGCTCGCCGCCGGAGAGCGCCGCAAGCGGCATCTCCTTCTTGCCCGGCGGCCGCACTGCGATTTCGATTCCGGTCTCCGCGAGATTCGCGGGCTGTGTTTGCCACATCTTCGCTTCGCCGCCCGCGAAGAGCCGCGCGTACATCGTTGCGAATGCTTCAGAAACGCGCGCAAATGTCTCGTTGAACTGCGCCTGCGTCTCGCGCTCGATCTCACGAATAGACTCGAGCAGCGTCTCGCGTGCTTTAGCCAGATCCTCCATCTGTGCGCGCAAGAACTGTTCGCGATCGGCAACTTCGGTGCGCTCGGCCTCCGCATTGAGATTCACGTTGGCCGCAAGACGCGCCAGCTCGTCGCGCAGTCGCGGCAGCTCGTCCACTACCGCGTCGTCCTCTTCGCGATAGCGATTTTCGACGTCGGCGCACTCGTCAGCGGTGGCCGGATTCTGCGCGAACTGCGAAACGAGCATGCCGAGCTCGGCTTCCACTTGAGCGAGTCGCGTACGATGGCCTTCGCCTCCCGCGGCGGTATCGCGCTCGGCCTGTTCTGCGGCACGCTGCTCGCTTTCGGTCTGTGCCTGTCTGAGCGCAAGCCGTTCACGCTCCGCGCGCGCACTCTCCAACTGCGAGTCGAGCTCGTTGACGCCGCTGCGCAGGCCGTCGATGCGGGCGTGCGCCGTGCGCGTTTCTTCCATAAGCGTCGCGATGTGTGCGAGCATCTCCTCACGCGCCAAACCGCCGCGCTCGCTATCTTGATCGAGCATCGCCAGGCGCGCGCGCGCCGCATCGCGCTCCGCGGTGAGTGCTGCCGAGCGTTCGCGCAGCTCGGTGCCATGCGCGCTCGTCGCCGAATGCGCGGCCTCCGCGCTCGCAATCTCTTGCCGGACCCGCGCGAGCTCGCGCTCCAGCGCGAGTCGCTCCTCCTCGGTGCGGGCCGATTGCGGCTCGTCGTGTTCGTACTCCCGTTCGAGCTCGCGGCTGCGTGCGGCGCGCGCGCGGAGCTCGGCGGCAATGCCACGCGCGGCATCGAGCTCGACGCGCCCGCGTTCGGCCTCCGCCGTCAGCGCTGCGGCTTCCGCCCGTAAGCCGGCAAGTTCGGATTCGATCTTCGTCTGCCGTTCGCGCGCGGCATCGCGCGCGGCGATTGCAGACTCCGCGCGCAGGTGCGCGGCTTGCAATGCGCGCTCGGCTTCGTCGAGCTTGCCGCGCATGCCGAGGAGGGCGTCACGCAAGCTCGCGGCTTGGAAGCGTCGTGAAAGAATCGATCGTTCGCGTACGAACCGTCCACCCGTGATCGCGCCGCCCCCGGTGATCTGCTCGCCGTTGAGGGTAACGATGGTGTCTCTCAGTCCTCGCCCGCGAACGAGCTCGATTCCCACCTCGAGCGTCGTGACGATGAGCACGTTTCCGACTAAGAAATTGACGATTCCGGTGTAGCGCGCGTCACTGCGAACGAGCGTGTGCGCGTAGCCCAAAACGCCGGTCGTTTCGGCGAGATGGCCGTCGAGCTCGCGCCCTTCTCGTTTTGCCAGTGTATCGAGCGGTAAGAACGTTGCGCGCCCCGCCTCCTTGCGATTCAAAAATTCGACGCAACGCTCGGCATCCTCCGAGGTGGCAGTCACCACGTTGGAGAGGCGCGCACCGAACGCAACATCCATCGCACGTGCGTATCGCTCGTCCGTGGTAATCAGGTTTGAAACGATTCCTTCAATGCCCCCGAGTTCGCCGCGATGCCAGGCTTCAACGACGGCGCGCGTACCGGGGACGTGACCCTCGAGCGAGTTCTCCAGCTCTTCGATTGTGTGCAGGCGCGACTCGGCGGCGCGTACTTCGACCGAATGATCGCGATGCACCGCGAGCGCCTGCGCGACCTCGCCCTGAGCGACTGCGGCTTCGCGCTCCGCATCCTCGGCACGTCCGCGAGCATCGAGCAGCGCCTCTTCGCCCTGCTCGAGCCGGCGTTGCGCTTCGCTGCGACGATGCTGGGCGCCGCCCGCGGCGATTTCGATTTGCTCGGCCCGCTCGCGGGCACTTCGTTCTTCTATTTCGAGCCGGTCGGCCTCAGCCCGCAAATTCTCCGAATGGAAGCGCCGTTCGGTGCGGCGCGCGGCCGACTCTGCAACGTGCGCCTCGACTTCGCGCAGCTGCGTGAAGATATGTTCCAGACTGGCGCGCGCGTGCGCGAGCGCGGCGGTCGCGGCGAGCTCGCGCTCGCGTGACGCGTCGATCTCCTGCGCGAGCGGCGAAAGACGCTCCTCCAGCGTCGCGATTTCGGTGACGAGCGTGGCGCGCTCTTGGCTCACTCGCTGCTCGTCTTGCGACGTTTGCGAGGATTGCCGTTCGAGCGCTTCACGCCGTGCCAGCGCGCCGGCGTACTGTGCCTCGAGCGCGGCCATTTTGCCGCGCTCGTCCTGCGCTTTCGACCGAAGTTCTTCGAGCTGGAGCTCGCTTCGGTAAAGCGCGGTGCGAACGCGCGCGAGTTCTTCGCTCAGCGACGCCGCCCGGGCCGCCGCCTCGCTGCGAAGTTCTTCGTCTTTTGCAATCGCCGCCCGAAGCGTGTCGCATTCCGCGCGGCGCGTCGCGCTCGCTCGCAGGTAACTAAGAATTTCGAGGTCCCGAACCCGCGTGTTCACGCGCCGATAACGGCGTGCGCGCCGCATTTGCGTCTCCAACTCGGGAATGCGCCGTTCGAGTTCGGAGATCAGATCGCTGATACGAATGGCGTTCTGTTCGGTGCGGTCGAGCCGCCGCATCGACTCATTCTTGCGCGATAAGAACTTTCCGATCCCAGCGGTTTCTTCGAAGAGCGCGCGGCGCTCCGCGGGCTTACTCGTCAAAATCGCATCGATCTGGCCTTGCGAAACGATCGCGTAGGAACCGGGGCCGAGCCCGGTGCCCATGAGCAGATCGAGGATGTCGCGCAATCGGACTTGCGTGCGATTGATGAAGTATTCGCTCTCACCGACGCGATAGGCGCGCCGAGTAATCTCGACTTCGCTGAATTCGATCGGGAGCGAACGATCCGCGTTATCGAATAAGATCGAGACCTCGGCCATCCCGAGCGGTTTACGCGCTTCGTTTCCGGAGAAGATGACGTCCTCGAGCGACCGTCCGCGAAGGCTCTTGCTCGACGTTTCGCCCAATCCCCAGCGAAATGCGTCGACCAAATTCGATTTGCCCGATCCATTTGGCCCAACGATCGCGGTGACGCCGTCGCCGATCTCGACGACCGTGGGCTCGGCAAACGTTTTGAAACCAAACGTCCGAATCCGCCGCAGTTTCATTTTAAGCGCCTCGCACTTTGCGCGAGGCTTTGGCGCTGCGCCTTCGCATTGGGGACGTTGCCCCGAATACTCGGCTGCGCGCCCCCGCGCGGACTTTCGCCGCGCGAAACCCCCGTGTCACTGTCGCCGCGCGGGACCACCATGTCACTGTCGCCGCGTGGGACCGCCGCTGCAACGATCGCGGTGAGCGCCGCTTGCGCGGCGGCTTGCTGCGCGGCCTTCTTTGAAGCGCCCTCGCCACGTCCGAGGATCTTTCCCTTAACGCTGACGCGCGACTTGAAGGCCGGATGTTGCGGCGTACCGCGGCTGGTTTCACGATAGACCGGCGTCGCCGCAAGGTGCTCCTGAGCGTAGTGCTGCAGCTTTGTTTTTGCATCGAGCAGCGCGTCAGGTGAGTGATCGAGCCGCTCGATATGCTCGTCGAGGACGAATCGCCGAGCGCGGTCGAGACCGTAACGCAGATAGAGCGCGCCGACGAACGCTTCAAATGCATCCGCGAGCACCGACGTGTTTTCGGCGCCGCCGGCTGCCCGCATCCCGGCGCCGAGCCGTGTCAGCGAACCGAAATCCAGGCGACGCGCCGACTCGGCGAGTTGCGCATCGTTGACGATGGCGGCCTTGCGCAGCGTCAGCAAACCTTCGGGTTCTTCGGCAAAGCGTTCGAAAAGCCAGCCCGCCGTGATGCAGCCTAGGACGGAATCGCCCAAAAACTCCATACGGTCGTTTGACGCGCCGCCATGTTCGCGTGCGTAACTCTGGTGGACGAAGGCTCGCTCGAACGCGCTCAAGTCGTCGACACGGCGCACGCCGGAAAGGCGAAGCAGCGCGCGCAGGCGACGCCGGTAGCTTTCCCCGCTCATGTACGGTTAGGGGCGGACCTTGCCAAAGACGATCACGCTGTTATGGCCGCCGAAGCCGAACGAATTCGATAGCGCGGTCGTGATGGGAGCGTGGCGCGCCACGTTCGGGACGTAATCGAGACGGCACTCGGGGTCGGGAAACTCGTAGTTAGTCGTCGGCGGCATGATGTCGCGCGCCACGGCAAGCGCCGTCGCGACGCCCTCGATTCCCCCGGCAGCGCCGAGCGCGTGACCGTGCATCGACTTCGTCGAGCTGACGCCGATTTTATAGGCGTGCTCGCCGAAGGTTTTTTCGATTGCCTTGGACTCCGCGGGATCTCCCATTGGCGTCGACGTGCCGTGCGCATTGATGTAGTCGACGTCTTCGGGCTTGATTCCGGCATTCGCGAACGCGCGCGCAAATGCCAACAACACACCGTTTCCGTCGGGATCGGGTGCGACGAGATCGTACCCGTCCGAGGATTGGCCATAGCCGAGCACTTCGCAATAAATCCGCGCGCCGCGGGCTTTGGCATGCTCGTACTCCTCAAGGACGAGAATGCCGCTTCCCTCTCCTAGAACGAAGCCGTCGCGTTCACGGTCGAAGGGCCGGCTCGCATGAGTGGGGTCGTCGTTGCGTGTGGAGAGTGCACGCATTGAGGCAAAGCCGCCGATTGCAAGCGGCGACACGGTGGCTTCACTACCTCCGGTAATCATGGTATCCGCATCGCCGTGAACGATAGCGTTAAAGGCAGTGGAGATGGCGTCGTTGGCGCTTGCACAGGCGCTCGCTGCGGCGAAGAAGGGCCCTTTGAATCCATACGCCAGCGATATGTGCGCCGGTGCCGCGTTGGCCATCAGCATTGGAATGAAGAACGGCGTGACTTTCGACCAGGTGCCGTTCTCGTTTGCCTTGTCCGAGTTCAGCCAAAACGTGATGATGCCGCCGATTCCGGTGCCGATCACCCCGCCGACGCGCTTCTTGAACTCGGGATCGTCGGGCAGGTTGGCATCAGCGATCGCTTCGCGCGCGGCCACGAAGGCAAACTGCGTGAAACGGTCCATGCGCCGCGCTTCCTTGCGACCGATGAGCTCCTCGGGCTTCCAATCCTTGACCTCGGCGGCAATACGCGCGTCGAAAAGGCTCGCGTCAAAGGCGGTAATCGGCGCGACCCCGGATTCG
>JAFAOZ010000186.1 GCA_019247395.1 Vulcanimicrobiota bacterium
AATACGCCTCTTCGCCGGTCGCGCAACCGGCCGACCACAAACGCAGCTCCGAATGCGTCTTGCGGGCCTCCTCGATGATCTCCGGGAGAACGGTTTCGCTCAAGTATCCGAAGAGCGCCGAGTCGCGAAAAAACTCCGTGACCTTGATCAAAAACGTGCTGATGAGCCGCTGGTAGGCGTCCGGATGCACGGTTAAATGGCGCAGATAATCCTTGAGCGTGTCGCACCCCGCGGTCGCCATGAGCCTGGAAAGACGCCGGACGATGGTCGGGGTTTTGTACTGGCGAAAGTCGATCCCGGTGCGTCCCCGCAGCTGCGCGAGGAACGCGTTCAAGACATCGGGGTTGGTAATATCCGCATCGCGCGGACCCGCAGTGAGCGTGACCAGCAGCGGCGCAAGCGACTCCAAGTTCGTTCGATAGTCTACGTAACTGAGCGGTATCGCGGCGGGAAGCGCCGGAAAAGCCGCCGATTCGGGTTCTTGGACCAGCACGGTGCCGCCGTATTCTTTAACTGCGCGAACGCCCGCGACCCCGTCGGTGCCCATGCCGGTGAGAATAATGGCAATCAGGCGGTCCCCATAATTCTCGGCGGCACTAACGAAGAGCGCGTCGATCGACGGCACGGGATGGTCGGTTAGCCGGCCGCTTGCCATGACCCGCGCGTCACGGATAGCGACGTTTCGTCCTGGCGGCGTTAAGTAGATCGTATGCGGCGACGGCTCGTGCTCGCTGTCGACCGTAACGATCCGCATATTGGTTTGCCGCTGCAGTATTTCGGCAAGATGGCTTGGCGTGCGCGGATCGGCGTGTTGTGCGATGATGATCGGCGCGGGAAAATCGCTGGGCAGCGCGGCGACGAGACGTACCAAGGCCTCGACTCCTCCGGCGGAGGAGCCGACGACGACCAGGTACGCCCCATCGAGCTCTTTCCCGGGACGCATGAGATGACCTTATTCAAAGCGGGAACAAAGCCTTTGGAATGAACGCGAGCGCGCGTCCCCGATTTCCTGCCGTGGTCATCGGTGGATCCGCCGGTGCGCTGGATCCGTTGCGAACGTTTGTCTCGAGCATTCCGTCGGAATTCGGCGCCGCTATTTTCGTGGTGAACCACGTTCCGCCCGACAGCGTCTCTGCGCTTCCGCACGTGCTTTCGCGCAGCGGCGTCCTGTTTGCAACGCACGCCATCGACGGCGCTCCGATCGCACCGGGACGCATCATCGTCGCTCCCCCCGACCGTCATCTCATCGTGGAAGATGGCCTGATGCGTGTCGGCGACGGTCCGATGGAGAATGGACATCGCCCATCGATTGACGTGTTATTTCGCAGTGCGGCGCGCAGCTTCGGAGCAGGCGTTTGCGCGATTGTGCTCTCCGGCACCCTCGACGACGGCGCGGCGGGAATCGTCGCCATCCACGAGGCCGGAGGCATGACGTTCGTTCAAGATCCGGACGACGCGCAATTCCCGGATATGCCGCTCAACGCAATCGCCACGGGCACCGTCGAGGGCGCTTATCCTGCGGAACGGCTATTCGAAGCGGTTCGTAAGTGGCTCGCACACGCGCCCTCCGCGAGTGAACCGCAAAAGCTTCCGCCCGACGAGCGCGAAGCCGGCTCGCCATCGGTCTTCACGTGTCCCGATTGCGGCGGCACGTTGTGGGAGCTCGACGAAGGGTCGGTGCTCCGTTTTCGTTGCCGCACCGGCCATGCGTACAGCGCACACTCCATGGTCGCCGCGCACGAGGATCGGCTCGAGTCGGTATTATGGGCGTCGCTGCGCACGCTGCAAGAACGGCGCGACTTGTTGAAGCGCCTCGTGCGCCGTTCGAAAGGCGGTGGGAACGGCGCCTCGATGCGGCGATTTGAACGGCAATTCCGCGAAGTGGAAGCGGACATGGAACGCGTCGAGGCCGTGCTGCATAGCCTCACCGCCGCGGCTAACCCAGCGTAACGAGTGACGCCAAGCCGGGCGGGGTAGCGCGTTCCAGGAAGCGCACCAGCTCGGATCCGCTCTTTCGCTCGCGTACCGATGGCCAGAGCGCGGCATTGCAAATAACCAGCCCCGCCGATGCGAGCGTCGCCTCGCCGCTGGTGATGTGGCCCGACGCCCA
>JAFAOZ010000210.1 GCA_019247395.1 Vulcanimicrobiota bacterium
GTGCATGAAATATGGGCTGCTCGAGAAAGCATCGTTCATCGATGCGGTTGCCGGGCCGATTATCGGCGTCTACCGATCGATGAAGCCGGTCATCGCGATCATGCGTGAGGCGGACCCGGCGACTTACGAGAATTTCGAGTATTTGGCGACCGAGTGCAAGTTGTTTGCCGACCGCCGGCCCTCCGGTAGTTATCCGAAGAATTTTCCGCGCTTCGGCGACTAAAACTCCGCCTGCTGGACGAGCAACCTAGAGCGCCCGGGCGGGGTTTATTGAAGCACCCATACCCTTTGATTGTCCAGATTAGGAGAGGTTTTTGTGATCAAAGAGATTGCGTTCACGGCGTACCCGGCCAAAGACGTTGCCGGACTGCGCAAATGGTACGAGGATAACCTCGGACTCAAGTTCAGCGGCCCATACGAAGAGGAAGGCGTCGAGAAATACAACGAGGCCAACGTCGGCGGCGGATATTTCAGCGTGCTGACGACCGAATGGACCGACCGCGCACCCGGCAGCGCCTCGGGAATCGTCTTTGAAGTCGACGACATCGACAAGACGGTCGCGGACCTTCGCGGGAAAGGCATTACCGTCGAGGATCCGTACGCGACGCCGGTTTGCAAGATCGCGTCGTTCATCGACGGCGAGGGGAACAAGGTCGCGCTGCATCAGGTAACGGTCCCGCACTAGCGGCATGATGTCCGGCCACGGGCTGATGTGGTCGAACATCTATCAGCCCGAAAAACCACACGTGAAGCGGCGCGTCGATTGGAAGAGAATCGGCGCGCTCTTCGCCCCATATTGGCGCCAGCAGGCCACGGTGCTGCTCTGCATCGTCGCCGTCGCGGCGCTCGGGCTCGTGCCGGGTTTCATCACCGCCCACATCATCGACTCGGCAATCCCCCATCGCAGCCTGCGCGAGCTCGGCATCGACGTTACGATCATTCTGGCCTCGGCACTCATTGCGGCCGGCGTCGGCGTGCTTCAGGGCTACCTCAACTCGGTCGTCGGCGAAGGCATCATGCGCGACATCCGCACGAGCCTCGTCGAGCATCTTCATCGCATGCCGCTGAGTTTTTTCACTGGTACGAAGACCGGCGAAATCATGAACCGGGTCAGCAACGACGTCGACAACATTGATAACGTCGTCACCGGTACGCTAACGAGCATCGTCACCAACGTCGTGCTGATCGGCACGACGTTGATCGCGATGTTCGTCTGGAACTGGCGGCTCGCACTGCTTTCGGTCGCGATCGTCCCACTCATGGTATTTCCGCTCGGTCCGGTGGGCCGCCGGATGTACCAAATTCGCAAAAAGACGCGAGAAAAACGCGACGAGATCGAGTCGATCACGCAAGAGACGCTCTCGATCTCAGGCATCACCCTGATCAAATCGTTCGCTCGGGAAGCCTACGAGCGCGCGCGCTTCTACAACGTAGGAACGCGGCTCATGCAGCTTGAGATCGATCTTGCCATGGTCGGCCGGTGGTTCATAGCCTCGGTGACGGCGATGGTCGTTGTAGGGCCCGCGCTGGTGTGGTTCGGCGGCGGCTGGCTCGCCATATCCTCGAGTTTGAAAGTCGGCGTGATCGTTGCGTTCGTTTCCTTTATTCAAGGCCGTCTTTACGGACCGGCCGCTTCATTAGCCGGAATCCAAGTTCAAATCATCAGCGCGCTTGCGGTCTTCGAACGGATCTTTGATTATCTCGAGATGAAGCCGGAGCAGTACGAACCGCCTGGCGCTATCGCGCTTCCGTCGGTGACCGGTGACATCCGATTCGAAAACGTGACGTTCGCCTACGAAGGCACGCGTGACGTGCTGCGCGGCATCTCGTTCCACGTGCGTCCCGGCGAAGTTGCGGCGTTCGTCGGGCCTTCCGGTGCCGGGAAGACTACTATCACCCAGCTCGTTCCGCGCTTTTACGATCCGCAAGACGGGCGCGTTTTTGTGGACGAGCACGATCTGCGTACGGTGACGCTGGAGTCGCTGCGACGCGACATCGGTATCGTTACGCAGGAGACGTATCTCTTTCACGACACCGTCGGTAACAATCTGCGTTACGGCAAGCCGGGCGCCACGGATGCGGAACTTGAAGCCGCAGCCCGCGCCGCCAACATCGCGGAGTTCATCGCCTCACTGCCGGATGGCTACCAAACCGTCGTCGGCGAACGCGGTCACAAGCTCTCCGGCGGCGAGCGCCAGCGGCTGGCCATCGCGCGGGTGCTGCTCAAGGACCCCCGCATCTTGATTCTCGACGAGGCAACGAGCTCGCTCGACTACGAAAACGAAGCGGCGATTCAGCGTGCGCTGGAAACGGTTATGCGCGGCCGCACCAGTCTCGTGATCGCGCACCGCCTCTCGACGGTCCTTACTGCCGACGTCATTTTCGTCGTGGATGAGGGACGCATCGTAGAGCAAGGCCGCCACGCAACGCTGCTCGCGCGCGGCGGCCTGTACTCACGGCTCTACCGAACCCAGTTCAGCAATTTATCGGCGTAGCGCGACCTACTTCGCGAATTGGATGCCGAGACTGACCTGTGCGATAGCTTGTTTGGTGTAGTTGATCGCATTGTTGCGGTGGCCGCCCTTATCGGGCTGCGCTTGTTGTAGTTCGCTGAGCGCCGTATTCAAAGAGCTGCGAGCGCTAAGCATGTGATTTTGCAGCGCTAGTGCCGTTCCCGCACCCACGAGAGCAAAGAAGAGCGCGAACAGAGCGGTCAGCGCGCCGATGCGCAGTTTCGACGATTTCATATCGTGTTGTCCTCCAAGTAGCTGCGAGTTGTTTTGCCTTCCAGAGTACATCATACTTCCAACTGAAGACGACGATGCCACGCCGCGTTAACGCCTGCCTGCTATTCCGGTATCTCCATCACCATCGGCTCTACCGGAACCAGCAGCGTCGGTTCCGTCGCGGCTTGAATCTCGTCGATGGTAACTCCGGGTGCCAGTTCGCGAAGGATGAGCCCGTCCGGGCCGATGTCGATCGTCCCCATGTCCGTGATGATGCGCTGCACGACGCGGCGGCCGGTCAACGGAAGGGTACACTCGCGCAAAATTTTGTGCGCGTTGCCTTTGGCGACGTGTTCCATCATCACGATCACACGTTTTGCACCATGCACTAAATCCATCGCGCCGCCCATTCCCTTTACCATTTTGCCCGGAATCATCCAGTTCGCAAGATCGCCGCGCTCTGAGACCTGCATCGCACCGAGCACGGCGAGATCGATGTGACCGCCGCGAATCATTCCAAAAGAGAGCGCAGAGTCGAAGAACGACGCGCCCGGCAAAACCGTCACCGTCTCTTTGCCGGCGTTGATGAGATCCGGGTCCTGCTCGCCCTCGTACGGATACGGACCCATTCCGAGGATTCCGTTCTCGCTCTGCAGCGTGACCGTAACGTCCGGCGGGACATAGTTTGGAATGAGCGTCGGCAAACCGATGCCCAAATTGACGTACTGGCCGTCGCGCAGTTCCTGCGCGACCCGGGCGGCAAGCTGCGTGCGCGTTAATGCCACTTATGCCTTTCTTGTAGTCACGCGTTCGATGCGTTTGCCTTGGGGGCCGACGTGCACGATCCGCTGCACGAAAACGCCGGGAAGATGGACCTGCTGCGGATCGATTGCGCCGGGCTCGACAAGCTGCTCCACTTCGGCAATTGTAATCTTCCCCGCCATGGCGCAGAGCGGATTGAAGTTGCGGGTGGCTTTATCGAAGATCAAGTTGCCGGTGCGGTCGCCGATCGAGGCGCGCACCAGCGCGAAGTCGCAAACGATGCCGTTTTCGAGTACGTATTCGCGGCCGTTGAAAATTCGCGTCTCCTTTTTCGGCGACGCGATGGCGACGCTTCCATCGGCGTTGTACCGCCAGGGCAACCCGCCGTCGGCGACGAGCGTGCCGTCGCCCGCCGGCGTATA
>JAFAOZ010000051.1 GCA_019247395.1 Vulcanimicrobiota bacterium
GTCGATCGACGCGAGCGGATTGTTAGGGCGCCGGCGATGCGAACGGCGGAGATCTTTTCTTCGCTTGGCGGCGACCGCGGATGGCTCGCATTTGATTGGTTATGGCGTTTGCGGGGTCGGATTGACCGGATCGCGGGGGGCACCGGACTACGAAGAGGGCGCCGTTCCATGAAAACGCTGCGGGTCGGAGACGCACTGGATTTTTGGCGAGTTGAAGCGTATGAGCCGGGACGCATGCTGCGATTGCGGGCAGAAATGCTGCTTCCAGGCCGCGCGTGGCTGCAATTTGAAACCGAGTCACTCTCGTCGGCGAAGAGCACGCTCGTGCAAACGGCTTTTTTTGAGCCGCGCGGCCTATGGGGCTATCTTTACTGGTACGCCGTTCTGCCGTTTCACGGAGTCGTTTTCGGCCGCATGATCGACGAAGTGGCAAAGGCCGCCGAACGGGTTTAAGCGGGCTCCCGGCCAGCCCGGCGCCAAAGCAGAGTAACTGTTGCTGTTCCGAACGGCCGGGCAGGCGTATTATGGGGGTCCACCACCTGAACGCCTTGAGAGGAGCGCTGGATGCCAACCTTCACGACGAAAGATAAGACCGAGCTATACTACAAGGATTGGGGATCGGGTCAGCCGGTGGTTTTTAGCCATGGGTGGCCTCTCTCTTCCGACGCCTGGGAAGATCAGATGTTCTTCCTTACCTCGCACGGCTATCGCTGTATTGCGCACGACCGGCGTGGTCATGGTCGTTCGAGCCAGACATGGGGCGGTAACGACATCGAGACCTATGCCGACGATCTGGCCGAGCTGGTCGAGCATCTCGACATTAAAGACGCCGTTCACGTTGGGCATTCGACCGGCGGCGGCGAGGTCGCGCGCTACATCGGCAAGTACGGCTCCGCGCGCGTCGCCAAGGCCGTGTTCATTTCGGCGATTCCGCCGGTGATGGTCAAGAGCGACAAGAACCCCGGCGGTCTCCCCATCGAAGTTTTCGACGGGTTGCGCAAAGGCGTACTGACCGACCGCAACCAGTTCTGGATGGATCTCTCGCTGCCGTTTTACGGCTACAACCGGCCGGGCGCGAAAGTCTCCGAAGGTGTGCGGCAATCGTTTTGGCTGCAGGGCACCATGTGCGGTATGCCGGGATCGTACTTCTGCATCAAAGCTTTCTCCGAAACCGATCTCACGGAAGATCTCAAGAAGATCGACGTGCCGGTGCTCTTCCTTCACGGCGACGACGATCAAATCGTTCCTTACAAAGATGCTTCCGTACTCGCCGTCAAACTGGTCAAAAACGGCACGCTGAAAATCTACCCCGGTGCGCCCCACGGCATGCCGACGACGCTAAAAGATCAGGTCAACGCCGATCTGCTCGCCTTCATCGGATCGGAATCCCGCGTCCCGGTCGCGCACTAGGAGTCGGAGCCGCTACACTTCACACAAGCTTTGCGACGGAGTTTAATGCGAGGAGTTTGATATGAAGTTCTGGATTGTAGCCGGCGCTGCAGCTGTGAGTTTGGGGCTGGCATTTGCCGCCGGGCACGATATCCACGCTCAACTTTTAGGTCAGACGTCCGAGCAGGCTACGGTCGACCCTAGTATGACCATGCCTCCGGGGTATCGCGACTGGCCGTTGATCTCGGTCGCTGCCGTAGGGCCGCCCCTCAACGACCTTCGTGCCAAACTCGGTAACGACATCGCGATGAGCGATCTGCGACAGGCGACCATTCCGTACCGAGACGGCGCCATAATCGCGCGACTGGCTTGGAAACAGACTACGGATGACCAAACCAGCAATGCATTTCGACTTCAAGCACAGCAAGTGGGTCTCAGCGCGGACGCGATCGCGAAACTCTTGAGTCAATCCTTCGTGGCCGGAGGGGCGACGAACGTTCAGTTCATGGTAAAGGATTCAAATAAGTATGCTTCGACCGGCGGCTGGGGTTTCGCTCAGTTCACCAACGGCAAGCCTGATGCGATCGTCCAGCAGCGGTGCTTCGCTTGCCACGAGCCGGCGAAAGCCACGGATTTTGTGTTCACCCATTATTCGCCCTAATCTCATCCAGAGTGCTTTAGCTAACTCATAACCGTGAGGTAGGAACGATGAAACAGCGCATTGGTGACTTGCTGCTTCGCCGCCTGGAAGAGGCCGGCGTTCGGCACATTTTTGGCGTTCCCGGAGATTACAATCTCGCGCTGATGCAACAGCTCGAGGACAGGGGCAAGCCGGCATGGATTGGAAACTGCAACGAGCTCAACGGGTCGTATGCAGCCGATGCGTATGCTCGACTCAACGGCATCGGTGCGCTCATCGTGACGCACGGCGTCGGCGCCCTCAGTGCAATCAACGGCATCGGCGGTGCATACTGCGAGCACGTTCCCGTGATCTGCATTGCCGGATCCCTGCCGCTGCGAGCCATCGAGCGCGGCGACTTGATGCACCATACGATGTGCGATCCAGAGAAGGGCGATTTGCTCCGCGTCTTTTCAGAGGTGACGGCCGCTCAGGCAAGGCTCTATCCCTCGAATGCAGCGGCCGAAATCGATCGACTCATCCTGGCTGCCTGGCGCCAGAAGCGCCCGGTCTACATGGAAGTCCCTTCCGATATCACGCATCTCGAAATCGACGTGCCCGACACATCCCTCAAACTCACCATGCCGGCGAGCGACGCAGAGAATTTGAAAAGCTGCTCGGCAATGATCCTCGAGCGACTCCA
>JAFAOZ010000148.1 GCA_019247395.1 Vulcanimicrobiota bacterium
CACTGCTGCCACGGCCGAGGTTTCACGCAGCCCTCAAAAAGTCCCCGCCCTTCGTCCTTCGTCCTTCGACTACGCTCCCTGCGGTCGCTTCGCTCAGGATGACATGAACAGGGCCCTTCGACTCGGTGCTTTGCACCTCGCTCAGGATGACAATGGCGAACGCAGGTTTTCGCAGTCGGGTTTCTAAAGCTCGGTTATGCCGCTTTCGGTCGGGCGAGTCCCGAAAGTTAAGTGAAACCGCTTGCTCCCTACGGGACAAGCGGTTTTTGTTTTGCACGTAGTGTGATGAACGAGAGGTGCGGTCAATGCAGCAAGCCATCGAACCGACGGAGATTTCACTGGACGCCTATACGATCTGCAGTTTTCTCCCCGACATAAAGTCGGCGAGGGCACTGCCGCTCGCATTGATCGGCTACCGCCATAGTGAGGATCCGTGGTTTGTTTGGCTCGTTCCGAAAGAAGGCGTCGATCCGGCCGGCTTAACGGACGATCCGTATTATGCCAAAGTGTTGCGCGATCCATACGCGTACTTCAAGAAAAAGCTCGGCAAATACGTCGAGGAGACCGGCTGCGTCAAACGAGGCATCGAGATGCTCATCGACTGCCATCAGAATCATCTCTCCTTCACGCCGCTTACCGAGCTCCGGGAGCAACCGTTGCGCCACCCGCTGCAGGCTGAGTTCGTGGGGGCGTTTTAGCGACCGCACGGATGACGCGGCGGTAAACGATTCGCACCGGCACGGAGACCGCCGGGCGTCCCTGCGCGAGCCGCGCGTCGAGCGTCAGACTGACGTTGAGTGCCAACAGCATGGCGGTATCGGCAGCATAGTATGCCGTCCCCTGCATCCGCATCGTTCCGGCGACCAGCGTCTCGGAATAGCCTGGCAGCGGCCCCGTCATCCCGCCGGCGGCCTCGAAACGTACCGCAATCGTTTGCCTGCCGGCAACCGGACCGCCGGGAGCCGGGCGCAAGAAGCCGTGCAGCACGGCTTGCGCACCGAGCGGAGAAGTTGCGGCGAATGGAACGTGGCCGTGCAACTCTCGTAAATCGTGCAGCGTGGCGTCGTCGAGCCGCACGGCGAACGGCTGATTCAGTATCGTCAAGAAATCCGGATCGTCGTCAACGCGGTCCTCAAAGGTCCCGTTGGGCTGGAGCAGTTGAACGAAGACCGCGTCGGACTGGCTCCGGCCGTCAGGCCCATTACGCGTATAGGTCGCGCGCGCCTCGAAGCGCCATGCCGGCCCCTGGCGCGCGATAGAGAGTCGCTCCGTGCCGGCGTAGGAGACACGTGAAAACGTCTGCGCCGACTCGATGCGGTACGTATCCTCACCTGACGCTTCGTACTGCAGGTCGGTATGGGCGGCGTCCGTTACCGACAATAACGCGGCAACGAGCGCAAAACCGAAAATGATTGGAAACTCCGTTTCTTCCGAGAGGCTCTTACTCTACAGTATCGCTCGCCGGAAGGGCGAGTTTCAAGGGCTTGGAGCCTTAAACGCCTCTAGGTGCGGAGCGCAGCGCGGCGGCGCGCCAGAAAGAATCGCACGTCGGCGATCTTCTCGCAAACGACGACGGCCTCGGCATCGGTAAATCGCCGGCCGTTGATCTCGACGATGTAGTCGCCGGCTGCAAGCCCGGCAAGCGTGCGATGAACGCTTCGCGAGAATTTGTCCTGGGGAGCGCGCAGTCCAACCGCTTCACGAACTGCAAACTCCAGCACGTCGCGAATCCGTAACGGCGTTGCAAGCGCGAAGGCTCCCGAGCCGCCGGTGGCGACGGCATGGAGGTCGAGCGGAACCCTCACGCGGATCATCGAGCATCATTTTCTGCTGCATCGAGGACCTGCCTGCCGCGGAGGATAAATGACTATGCGAATGTCCTTCGGGAACGTGCCTCCCGACATGCTGGTCGGTGCCGTCGAGAAACTGCTCGCGAAGATGGATGAGACGGATTTAGCCGCCGTCTACGAGCGTGAGTTATCGATGATGCCGCATGACGCGGGCGCGGCATTCGTTGAGGCGCTGTTTGAAGCGTTTCGCGACCGTGGTGAGTCGTCGGAGGATGCAGCCGAAGGAGCCGGCATCGCGCTCGACAGCATCGTGCGACGAGAACCGCCCGCAATCAGTGCGCTGCTCGCGTACGCGCGCACGAGTCCGGATCTGCTCAAGGAAGCGACGACGATCTTCATCGAGCGGCGCCCCGATTTCGTGGAGAGCCTGCCCGCGGTCTTGCGAAACGCGGTAGCGGAGCGACTCGGCGCTTGACCGAGCGGCCACGCAGGCGTCGTTCCGACGACGACTTCGGGCGCGGTGGCCTGCCGCTCGTTCCACTGATCATCGTCGTGATCTTAGCAGGGCTGCTTCTCGGCGGTGCGCTTGCGCATTTCTTCGGCGGCAGCGGATCGAAGTCGGAAACGAAAACTATTGCCGGTTTGCCGTCGCCCGCGATTACCGTAACGCCCATCGCATCGCCGCCGATTACGCCGTCGCCCATCACGTCGCCGACACACTCCGCTGCGCCGCTTGCACGGAAGTCTCCGCGCGTCGTGGCTGCAGTGAGTCCGACCGCGGCGCCGAGCCCTACGGCGACGCCGAGCCCGACAGCCTCGCCACGGCCGACGCCCGTCGTTCGGAGTTCGGCGAAGCCGCAAAAAACCGCGCAGGTCGTAGCCGTTGCAACGGTTACGCCGAGTCCGGTCTCATCGCCGCCGCCGACGCACAAACCGACTGCGCCGCCGACGCACAAACCGACGGTGCCGCCGACGTCAGCGCCGGCAGTTGCAACCGCGGACGACAACGCGTCGTCAGTCGTGCGATCGTATCTCGGCGCGCTCGCGCGCGGCGATCGTTCGGCGGCGGCGGGGTATCTTGCGAACGGCGCTCCGAGCGAAACGTTCATGAATGGCAGCGCTCACATTCAATCGATCCGCTCGACCAACGTGGGGCCCCAGCGCTACCACGTTACGGCCGACGTCGAAACGTCCGGCGGCGAGTACTATGTCACGTTTACGGTCGAACAGGGCGCATCGGGGTTACAAATAATCGACCACTACGCCATTAAACCCCAATAGCTTTACACTTCGGCGCCGAGGCCCGTGGTGGCGCGCACTTGCAGCTGGTCGAACATCGCTTCGGATTCGCGGTCTCGCGCCAACAGCGTTCCGAGAATCGCACCGATAAATCCGGCCGGAATCGAAATGATGCCCGGATTCTCGAGCGGAAAGAGCGCGCGATCGCCAAGGACCACCGGACTGAGCGCAATGAGCGCAAGCGAAGAAATCAGCCCCGCGAGCATGCCGGCGATTGCGCCCAATCGCGAGAAGCGCCGCCAAGAAAGCGCGAGCAAAATGACGGGAACGTTTGCGCTTGCCGCGACCGCAAAGGCGAGCCCCACCAAGAACGCAACGTTAAAGCCTCGCAGTGCAATCGACAGCGCAATCGCAAGGGCGCCGACGGTTAAGGCGGCCGCGCGGGCGACGAAGAGGTGTTCGCTCTCATCGCCGTGTCCGCCGCGAACGAGACTAAACCAAATGTCGTGCGCAAAAGCGGAGGAGGCCGTGAGCGTCAGACCGGCAACGACCGCCAAAATGGTCGCGAAGGCGACGGCGGCAACGAACGCCGTCAGGAGCGAACCGCCCACCTGCGAGGCGAGCAGCGGCGCAGCGAAATTGCTGTCCGGTTTCGGAACGATAAAGCCTTTATCTTTGAGTTGCGCGTCCAGTGCCGATTGCTGTGCCGGATGGCGAGCGATGTACGCAATAGCTTGCCCCGCATACATCCGCCGCCCGATATGATCCTTTCCGACAAGCGTTGCCGCACCGAGGCCCATGACGGACGTCGTCAGATAAAATACTCCGACGAGGACCATCGCCCACGCGACGGAGGTGCGCGCAGCCTTTGCGGACGGTACCGTAAAAAACCGAACCAGGATATGCGGCAGTCCCGCGGTTCCCAGCACCAGGGCGAGCCCGAGCGAGATGAGATTCCAGGCGCCGATCGGACCGTGAAAGAGCAATCCGGGCTGGAGGAGGTTCGAGGTTCCCGCGCCCGTCGAAACGGAAGCGGCCGCCGAAAAAAAATCGCCGAGCGAAAAATTAAAATGGCGCACGGCGAGTATCGCAAGGCTAATCGAGGTTACGAGCAGCAGCCCGGCCTTGATGATCTGTACCCACGTCGTCGCGAGCATTCCGCCGAAGAGCACGTAGACGAGCATCAACACGCCGACCCCCGCGATTGCGGCGGCATCGGTAAACCGCGGCAAGATCAGGTTGACGATTGCGCCGACTCCGACCATTTGCGCAATGAGATAGAAGAGGGTAATCGTCAACGTCGAGACCGCTGCGATGGCGCGCACGCCGCGGCCGCGTAACCGGAACGACATGAGATCCGCAAGCGTGTATTTTCCGGTGTTGCGCAACGGCTCGGCGACCAGAAACAACACGGCGAGGTACGCTACGAGCCATCCGACCGAGTACATAAAACCGTCGAAACCGTAGAACGCGACGAGTCCGGTTATGCCGAGAAAGGTCGCCGCGGAAACGTAGTCGCCCGCAATGGCCCAACCGTTCTGCAGGCCGCCGATGCGCCGATCGGCCGCATAGAAGCCGCGGCTCGTGCGGCTCTGCCCTGCAGCCCAATAGGTTACGACGAGCGTGATCCCGACAAAGACGGCAAACATGACGAGCGACGGCTGCGCGGTCATTGCGTTTCGAGGACCTCGCGCGTTTCGCGACGGCGAATTCTTGCAGCGGCAAGATCGAATTGCCGCGCCCGGTAGAGATAAAGCGCGAGCAGGAGCCACGCCATCACGAACTGTGAGAGGGCGAAACAATACGCGATCGTCAATGGTCCCAGCACCGGCCGGCTCATTGCCTTCGGCCAGAAACCCGCCGCAATCGGGAGTGCCAAGTAGTAGGCAATAAAGAAGATCGTTGCCGGCACGACGAAGCGGCGGCGCGAGCGCAATAGGGAGCGGAATTCCGGCTCGGCGGCCAGCGACTGCCACCGAGGATGAATGCCGCGGTCCACTACTCCTCGTCCGGCCAGCCGGCGAGCTCGCCGATTGCTGCGCTCTTGAGTACGCGCAGTCCGAGCATCGCGCACTTCATGCGCGTCGGGCTGATCCCGATGCCGACGTCTTCGAGAACGGCGTCTTTGGAGAGTTTCGCAACGTCCGCAAGCTTCATACCTTTCACGCGTTCGGTGAGCATCGACGCCGAGGCCTGGCTGATCGCGCAGCCCTTCCCCGAAAAGCGGATGTCCTTAACGACCCCGTCGTCGAGCTCGAGCTCCATTCGGATCTGATCGCCGCAAAGCGGATTGATATCCTCGGCATGCGCATCGACCCGCTCGAGGCGGCCGAAGTTGCGCGGATGGCGATAGTGGTCGAGAATGTAGTCGCGGTAAAAGTCGTCCACGACGGGGAGTCAGATTCCGAAAACGCGCGCGGCTTTTTCGATGCCGGCGCAAAGAACGTCGACGTCGGCTTCGGTGTTGTAGAGGTAGAAGGAGGCGCGGGCGGTCGCAGACCAGCCCATCTTTTCCATCAATGGCATCGTGCAGTGATGCCCGGCGCGAACGCAGATGCCCTCCGTGTCCAAGATCGAGGCCAAGTCGTGGGCGTGCACGTCGGCGAGATTAAACGAGATAACGCCGGAGATCGCCGCCGGGTCACGCGGACCGTAAATCGCCAGGCCGCGCGGCTCGAACTCCGCGAGACGCCGTAACGCGTAACCGGTGAGCCCGCGCTCGTGTTCGCGCACCCAATCCATACCGACCTCTTGGAGATACTCGACGGCCACGCCGTACGCAATCGCGTCGGCAATGTTGCTCGTGCCGGCCTCGAAACGGCGCGGCGGTTGTGCAAACGTCGTACTCGCATATCCGACCTTGCGTATCATGTCGCCGCCGGAGAAGAAGGGCGGCATCGCCTCCAGCAGGGCGTGCTTGCCGTAGAGAACGCCTATGCCGGTCGGCGCGAGCATCTTGTGGCCGCTGAACGTATAAAAATCCGCATCGAGCGCCTTGACGTCGACCGGCAGATGCGGCGCGGCTTGGGCTCCGTCTACTAACACGACCGCGCCTGCGGCGTGGGCCCGCGGAATGACGATGTCGAGGGGTAAGATCGTCCCCAGCGTATTGCTGACGTGCGCGCATGCCACGAGCTTGCAGCCGTCGAGCAGCGCGTCCAGGTCGTCCAAAATGAAGCGTCCACGATCGTCCACTGGAATGAACCGCAGCTCCGCACCGGTTCGCTCGGCGAGCAGCTGCCACGGCACGAGGTCCGAGTGGTGCTCGAGCTCCGTCAGTAGAATCGCATCGCCGGCGCGCACGTTCGCGCTTCCCCACGAGTAGGCGACCAAATTGACGGCTTCGGTTGTGTTGCGCACCCAAACGATCTCGTTCGTTTCGGCTCCGATGAAGTGGGCGAGTTTCACGCGTGCGTGTTCGTACTCGTCGGTCGCTCGCGCCGCGATCTCGTAGACGCCTCGATGAATGTTGGCATTGTACTGTTCGTAGTAATCGACGAGCGCTTGGATCACGCTGCGCGGCTTCTGCGAGGTCGCCGCCGAGTCGAGATAGACTAAGCGCTTCCCCCGTGACGTGGGCCGCGCGAGGATCGGAAAATCCGCAATGATGCGTTCGGTCTTGCCGTCTACCGTAATCATGATAGCTTTGCGGCGAGCGCGGCGCGCAGATCGTCGCGCAGTGCGGACGTCGGGAAATGCTCGATGGCCGGCTCGAAGAAACCCAGCGCAATCATGCGTTCCGCGGCGTCGCGTTCGATGCCGCGGCTCTCCATATAAAAGATTTGGTCGGCGTCGAGCGCACCCACGGTGGCTCCGTGATAGGCCTTGACGTCGTTTGCGCCGATCTCCAGCGCCGGCACGGAATCGATGTGCGCGTTCGGAGAGAGCAGCAGCGCGTCGTCGCGCAAGCGTGCATCGCTGCCCTGCGCGTGCGGCGCGATCCGAATGTTGCCGAGAAAGCGAGCTTGGCCGCGGTCGCGCGCGGCGGATTTGACAATCGTTTCGGAGGTTGCTTCACCGGCGCGATGTTCGAGCGTGCCGATGAAATCGACGTGTTGTGCGGCACGCGGAAAGAAGACGGTGGCGAGATGGGCGTCCGCACCAGGCTCTTCTATTGAGATTCGAACGTCTTGCGCGGCGAGCTGGGCGCCAATATCGGCAAGCGCCCAGGCAATGCGGGCGTCGCGGCCGGGGCGCGCGGCGCGGCTGAAGATCACGCGTGCGTCGTCGTCGGCATGCTGCAACGCGGCATACGTTACGTCGGCGTTTTCCGCACTGACGATCTCCACGGCGCCGCAGACGAACGCACCGGCATCCGCGGTCAGACGCTCGACGACGGTCGCGCGCGCTCCGCGTTCTGCAAGAACGACGATCCACGGAAAGACCGCCGCACCGGCCGCAGCGTGATAGCGAATCGCGATCGGCTCATCGCAGGCGTGGTCGGCAGGGATATAGGCAAAAACACCATCGGTGAGCAACGCTTTCGTCAGCGCGCCGAACTTCGTTTCGGCGACCGCGGTCGTGCCGAACGCGCGAGCCAGGAGCTGAGGATGCTCGCGCACCGCCGTCGCAAGGTTGCAGAGGACGACCGCGCCATCGTTGGTTTCAACGTCGATCTGTGCGCCGGCGGAAGCAACGGCCTCTGCGTCGGGTACGATCTTCTCGAAATCGACACGCCAGAATCGTCCGGGTTTCTCGCGGCCACTGGGCATCGTGAAGAAACGATCCAGCGCGCGCACTCGCGCGTCGCGGTCAACCACCCCGGCGTCGAGCATGTCGAGCCGTTGATGAAGTGCATTCCTCTCCGGCGCTACGATCGTGACCGTGCTAGGCAATGGCGCCGGCCTCTTCGCGGATCTTGTCGTAGCCTTCGCGTTCGATGCGGTGCGCCAAATCGTGACCGCCGGTCTTGACGATTCGGCCGTCGATCATGACGTGCACGACGTCGGGAACGATGTACTGCAAAATGCGCGGATAGTGCGTGATGATCAGAAAACCGGTATTGGATCCTTCGCCGGTCGCTCGCAGCGCGCCGATGGAGTTGCCGACGTCTTTGAGCGCGTCGATGTCGAGCCCCGAGTCGGTCTCGTCCATGATTGCATACTTGGGTGCTAGCACGGCGAGCTGCAGCATCTCGAGCCGCTTTTTCTCACCGCCGGAGAAACCGTCGTTGAGATAACGCCCCATAAACGACGGATCGATGCCGAGCTGGTCCATTTTTTCGAGCAGCAGCGCGCGGAATTTACCTGGCGGAAGGGGATCGCCGGGCTTTTCGGCCTGCCGCGCGGCGTGCAAAAAATTCGCGACCTTCACGCCCGGGATGGCGGCTGGATACTGAAAGGAAAGGAAGAGCCCGGCGCGCGCCCGTTTGTCGGGGTTCAAGCTGAGCAAGTCCTCGCCGTCCAGCGAGACGCTGCCGGAGACGTCGTATTGCGGATGCCCTGTCAGCGAGAAAGCAAGCGTGGATTTGCCGCTGCCGTTTGGCCCCATGAGCGCGTGGACGCGGCCTGGCTCGACGGTCAGGTCGATGCCTTTGAGGATTTCATTGCCGGCGACGCGGCAGCGCAGGTTGGTGATACGAAGACCTAGTTCGGGCATGCGATTTATGGTAGCTGAGGCTCTCTTAGAAAGTCAAGGAGAAACTTTACTATCTCGCGTTCTTCGTGCTAGGATAACTCGGTAGATGCACGCCGACCGCTTTTTTCAGACGACCCGCGGAAAGATCGTCAGCGAGCTGCGCCGCCGAGGCTCGGCTTCGGCGACGGATTTGGCGCAGTCATTCGGGCTCTCGCCCAACGCCGTGCGCCAGCAGCTCGTGGTTCTAGAGCGCGACGGGCTGGTAGCGGAGACCCCGGTACGCCGGGGACCGACCAAGCCGACCTATGAGTTCTCGCTGACAACCGAAGCCGACAAGCTCTTCCCGCAAGCCTACGACAAAATGCTCACAGCCGTGCTGCGCGAAGTGCGCAGCCAATTCGGAACGGCCGGTGTGGAGCAGGTTTTCGGCGGTCTGTCGCGGCGTGCGGTCGACCGCGCGCGGCTCGCAGTGACGGCGAGCGAACCCGAGGAGCGCGTTGCGCAGCTCACCGAGATGTTGCGCAAAAGCGGCGTCGTTGCCGAATATAGTTTGATCGACGGCGGATTTGCTTTGCACGAGCACAACTGTCCCTATTCCAGCGCAGCCAAGGAGCATCCCGAGGTCTGCCAGGTGATTCATCACGTTATCGACGAGGCACTCGGCGGCGAGCACACGCAAACGGAGTCGCTCGCACACGGCGGGAAAGAGTGCCGCTTCGAGCTGCATCCTGCGGAGAGATAGTCAAGAATGGATTTTCCGAAGTTTCAACGTTTGGTCGAAGAACGCGCCGGCTTCAAGACGATGGAGAACGCCACCGCGAGCGGTGAATACTTTAGCGATTCCTGCGGCGACATGTATAATTTCTTTCTGAAGGTCGGGCCGGGCGCGGTGATCGAGGACATCTCGTACTTCACGACCGGATGCGGCTTCGGTACGGCAACCTGCAGCCTCGTGGTCGAACTCGCGAAGGGCAAAACCATCGACGAAGCGTCCGCGATCTCCGCCGGCGACATCGAGCGCGAGCTCGACGGATATCCTGAGAAGAAGAAAGATTATCCTGAGCGCGCGCTCGAGGCACTCCAAGTAGCAATCACCGATTATCGCGAGAAAGTCTCGGCCGGCAAGGTGCCCGATTACGCCACCATGCCGCGCACGGCAGCGCCTGCGCCCGCGGCGCAACCGGTGCCGGCACCATCGCCAAACGGCGCCGATCAAAAAGTCGTCATCAGCCTGCGTTAGCTCGCGATCGCAGCGTCCTTCGACTCCGGCCGTTCGCCTCGCTTCGCTCGCTCACGAGCCTTCGCTCAATGACACAATTCAGGATGACGCAATAATTTCGTAGCGGGAGGTTTTGTTCGCGGGG
>JAFAOZ010000124.1 GCA_019247395.1 Vulcanimicrobiota bacterium
GACGTCCGTGCGTCCCCCGAAGGCGGCTGCGGGAAGGCCTCCGCCGATCACCTTTCCGAGCACCGTGAGATCCGGGGTGATGCCTTCGCGGGCTTGCGCTCCGCCGCGCGCGACGCGAAAGCCCGTCATCACTTCGTCGAAGATGAGGAGCGCGCCATAACGCGTACAGCACTCGCGCAATGCCTGCAAGTAGCCGCGCCGGGGAAGAACGAGGCCCATGTTTCCCGCATACGGCTCGACGATCACCGCGGCGATCGAATCCGGATTCGCGCGAAAGGCTCGTTCGACTGCAGCCGAGTCGTTGAACGGCAGAACGATCGTTTCCGACGCGGTTCCTTCCGTGATTCCGAGCGAATCGGGAATCCCGTGGGTGAGTGCACCCGATCCTGCGGAAATCAAGAACGCGTCGCCGTGACCGTGGTAACAGCCGGCAAACTTGACGATCTTAGGACGATGCGTAAAGCCGCGCGCAAGACGAATCGCCGACATGGCGGCTTCGGTCCCACTCGACACAAAGCGCAGCCGCTCGATCGAGGGCATCATCGAAACGATCAATTCGGCAAGTTCGCTTTCGACTTCCGTCGGCGTACCGAAGGAGGTGCCGCGCGGTACGGCGTTCGTGATGGCGCGGGTCACGGCGGGATGCGCGTGACCTAAGAGCAACGCGCCCCAAGACATGACGTAATCGATATATTCGTGACCGTCCACGTCGTACAGCCTGGATCCGGCGCCGGCTTTCATGAAGACCGGCGACAGCCCGACGGCGCCGAGCGCTCGTACCGGCGAATTCACGCCGCCGGCGATCGCACGGCGGGCGCGCGCGAATGCGGCGATCGATCGCTCTAACTTCACGGCAAATCCTCCGGCCGGTTCACATTGTGAAAGTAATCGCCCGGACACTCGACGAAGCGTGCGCGCAACCGCGCAACGAGATCGCGCACGCCATGCTTGGGCGAGCTCCGCAGTTCGAATCCTTCGCGCAATGCGGCTCGCCGGTCGTACGCGGCAGCGAGCGGCTCGATCTTTCCGTCGTGCTGCGGCACGAGCGCTTCATCGCCTTCACGCCAGGCGGCCGTCATACACGCAATAAGGCGCGCATCGACGTTGGGCTGATCGGCGGCCACGGCGAAAATTCGCTCCGCGCGAATCACGGCGCAGGCATCGAGAAGGGCGCGCAGCGGACCGGCGCCGGGATGCCGATCGACGATCACCGGTGCATCGAGCTGCGCGTCCAGCTCCGGCGAAAAGGACCCGCGCGCTGCGAGATAGACTTTGCAATCCGACGCGCGCAACCGGTCGAAGCATCGTGCGAGCATCGGTCGCCCGTCAATGGGATGTTCGAGCTTGCCCGGGAATCGCGACGCAGCACCGCCGGCAAACAACACGATCGCGACGTTATCCATGGCGTCGAGCATACTCTTTGGCAAAGTACGTAATGACGATGTCGGCGCCGGCGCGCACGAAGCACGTCAAGAGCTCGTCGATCGCAGCGCTGCCGTCGAGCCAACCGTTGGCTATTGCGGCCTGCAGCATCGCATATTCTCCGCTGACGTTATAAACGGCGAGGGGAACGTCGAACCGGTCGCGCGCGGCGCGCAGAACGTCGAGATATGGCAAGCCGGGCTTCACCATCACGATATCGGCGCCTTGCGCGATATCGAGTGCGATTTCGCGCAGCGCTTCTCGCGCGTTCGATGGATCCATTTGATAACCGCGACGATCGCCGAACTGCGGCGCCGAGCCGGCCGCCTCACGGAACGGGCCGTAAAACGCCGAGGCGTACTTGGCGCTGTACGCCAAGATTGCGACGTGGGTGGCACCGCCGCGATCGAGCGCGGCCCTGATCGCGGCGACGCGGCCGTCCATCATATCCGAGGGAGCGACGATGTCGACGCCGGCCTTCGCGTAGCTCACGGCGATACGGCAGAGCAGCGAAACGGTCGCGTCATTGTCGACGTCGCCGCGCGTATCGAGGATGCCGCAGTGCCCGTGCGTCGTGTATTCGCAACAGCAGAGATCCGCCATCACGAGCATGTCCGGCAGCGCGGCCTTGATCGCACGGATGGCGCGCTGGACTATTCCGGCCTCAGCGTAGCTGCTCGAGGCATCTGCATCCTTTTCTGCCGGAATTCCAAAGAGAAGGATGCTCTTGATACCGAGCTCAAAAAGCTCGCGCGCTTCCGCAACGACGCCGTCGAGTTCGAACCGTTCGACTCCGGGCATCGCCGCGATCGGGCCCGCGTCGCTCGAACGATCGACGACGAAGAGCGGCGCAACGAGCTGTCCAAGCGCAACGCGATGCTCCCGCACCAGCGTGCGCACGATCTCATTGCGGCGAAGACGTCGCGGGCGCAGGGCGATCAGCGGACCGCTCCCGAATGCGCGGCACCGGCCTTCAGCTGCTCCGCGAGCGCCGCGCCGAGCCCCTCTGCCGCTTCGAGCGTGGTTACGGTATTGCTCGCATGCGCTCGAACCGGCGGCTGCGCCTCACCGCCGTAGAAACCGTTGACGTGCATCGTCTCACCGGTGAGTTCCGCGTGGATG
>JAFAOZ010000310.1 GCA_019247395.1 Vulcanimicrobiota bacterium
GCCCGCCGCGGCGCGTAACAGCGCCGGAATGGCAGCGGCACCGGCTGTATCGGCGAATGCAAACTCGTCCAAAAGGTACGCGTCGAGACGCGGCGCACGCACGCCGAAGACGTACGCGACGATGCGGCCGCTCCGTCGCACGACCAAATTCGCGGGTTGGCCGGTCGGATGTTCCGACCGGTGGCGCATCTTCGTCGCGATCCAGCTCCACACGCTCGCGCTGCGGACGAAGCCGGCGCTCCGCGCTTCGTCGCCGCGCTCGTAAACACGACGAATGCTGCGCCAATCGTCGTCCTTCAGGTGGGTGAGTTGCAGGCGCATTGATGGAAGCGTGTCCGCACGCAGTAAAAATCGGCGCGACGGCAGCGCGGTGAAGCCCAGCGCGGTATAGAACTGCGGCCTGATATCCGAGAATAAAAACGCGACGTCGTGACCGTCCGCGCGAGCGGCGTCGAGCGCCGTTGCCACCATAACGCTGGCGTAACCGCGCCCACGATACTCCTCGGGTGTAAAGACAGCGCCGAAGCCCACCGCCCGCAAGGACTGCGTCTCGTGGCGAATCGTTCGCTCGTACCGCTTGAACGACGCCACCAGCGTTGTGCCGTCGTAGAGTCCAAGCGTTCGATAATACCGCCGTCCGTAGGGTCCGCGCGCGATTTCAAGCGTCTGGGCGACGTACGCGTCGAACGTTCGCGCGCCGCCCCAAAGCGACGCCGTCAACGGAAGAACCTCGCGTACGTATACCTGTGGCGTAATCTCGCGCAGTTGCACGTTACAACGCTAGCGCAGCTCTTCGAGAAATTCCGGCGCGGACTTCGAACGGATCGGCGGCCCGCCAGCCGTCACCAGAACGCTTCTTCGAGCGCGCCTGCAGGCATAGCGAAACGCGCGCCGTTCGCGATCGTAGTATTGCTGCGACGCTTTCGAGCGGTAGACGTAGTACGAGAACTTTGCCGTACGGGCGGCGCGAGCATCGCCGACGTTGTCTTTGGGAATCATGCCGTAGCGCGGGCTAAAGAGGAACGCGTCGGGCGCATACCAGCGCGGAAAGCCGCCGGGCCGAACGTTGGAAACGACGACGTGCTCGAACTCGCGACCGCGCGCCGCCTCGACGCTGAGCAGATGCACGAAGCCCTCGGTTTCGTCGAGCTGGCATGTTTCCAAATCGCTTTCCATGCGCTGCGCCGCGTATTCCAAGACGTCTGCAATCCCGGGGTCGGCGTTTTGCGTTACAAAAGCCTGCAGTCGTTGCAGTAAGTGCCGCAGGACGGCCTGCTGAGCACGCGCTCGCGCGGAGCCCGGTTCGCCGTCTCGCGCAAGGCCTTCGCTCCAGACCAGACGCGCGAATCGTTCGAACGGCAGCTCGTGCATCGCGGCGACCCACCGCTCGCGTAAACTGCGAAAGCGCCGGATGCGGGCGGCGGCATCGTCGCTCAGCGCCTCGTCGCGTTCCCCGCGAACCACGTTCCACCCGAGACGCAAATCGCGCTTGGGGTGCCAACGCGTCGCCCGCGCCGTCGGCGCGGGCTCTTGATCGAAGGCAAAGAGTGCGCGCTGCGGATCGGGCGGTTCGCTGCAGAGCAGCACCAGCGATGCATCGGAGAGACCGATTGCGCGATTGCCGAGCGTGCGCAGCAGCCACGCGTGCGCAAACGGATCGTACACGTTCCAGAGAAGTGCCAGAGCGTCCAGCGCTCTGCGATCGGTAAAGACGTTGGAGTCGCCGGAGAGCAGGGTGGGAACGTTGCGTTCTAATAACGCCTCTTCGTAAAGTTCGACGTTGCGCACGGAGCGAAAGATGACGGCAATGCGTTCCGGTGCGGTGCCGCCGTCGATCCATTCGGTGACGCGCGCGGCAACGAGCGCGGCTTCGGCGCGCGCATCACCGGAGCGCTCGAGCTGCACCGCGGGCGAACGGTAGCTGCCGTGCAGTTCGACGGACGCCGTTGCGAAGCCGAAGGTCTCCTTGGGGTTGGTCATTCGTGCGTGCGTTACCACCGACGTCGGATCGCCGCAGAGGGTTACGCCTTGGAGACGGTCGCCAAAGATTGCGCGCACCAGCCTCAGATGGGACTTCGTGAGCTCTTGAGCGTCGTCGAGCAGCGCAAACCGATGCCGCGCTCGCAGCGCTTGCGCACAATCGCCGTTGCGCTCGAGCAACTCCGCGGCCGCGATGGCCGCATCGCGTCCGGTCATCCGGTCCGCCGATTCGACCAGCTCGACGTAGCGCTCGAAGAGCTTTGCCAGAATCTTTGCCAGGTCGATTTCGCGACGTCGTTGGCGAGTCAGTTCCTCGGAGCTGACCGCCAGCGAATCGTGATAGCTGTGCTTCGTCGCCGACAAAAGCGCGGGCTCGGCGAAGTTTGGCGGCTGCGCGTAAAACTCGGTCGCTCCGGTCAGTGCGCGCGACAAGAAGAACGCCGGCGCGACGTCCGCGTCGCGCAGGCGGCGTATCAAGCGAAAGGCGGAGCGCAGAAAGCGCTCGGGCGACCGCAAGCCGGGCACCTCCGGATCGAGCTGATCGGCTGAAAATTCATTCCACTCAAGGGCGAAGAGCGGCGCGCACGCTTGTGCAAAGAGCAGCTCCGCGTCGACGTCGTCCACGAGCGTAACGTCTCTGCCGCACGCGCGCAGTAACTCGACGGCAAATTCGTCGAGTTCGCGCTCCGACGTCAAATACAGCGGTTCGCTCGCGGGAAAGCGCGCGCGCAGCGCGGCCGCACGCTCGGCCAGAGCGATGCTCTTTCCCGCGCCGGGCGGGCCGAGAATTGCAAAACATTCGTCGTGAGACCGTTCGGCGGCCTCGCGTTGTTCTGCGCTCAACTCGACGAGCATCAACTTGCGAAGCGCTGCGCCTCCGACGGTGGCTTCGATGCGCATGCAAGCGCGTACGCGCAGTACGTGCACGCGGAGGCGTCCCGGGTCGTTGCGAATTCACGGGTTTCGCCGGAGGCAAGCTCGGCACTGAGCTCGATCATCCGCGTCCGGCTGCGCTCCAATTCGGCAAGGGAGATGTTGCGGCCGACCTGTAGCGCGACCGGACGAACGTCGAGCAGTGCGTCTTTGAGCGGAATGAGCACGAGACGCGTGACTCGATCGCCGGCCGCCGTCCGCGCCCAATAATAAAACGGCAATTGAAAATCGCGAAAGCCGCGGACCTTTTCGACGTACTCGGCGGGGGTCGCCGGAATGCTGCCGGTCTTGTAATCGATGACGGCGACGCCGCCGGACCGCTCGTCGCGATCGAGCCGGTCGATAAAGCCGACGAACGGCCGCCCATCGAGTTCCAGCTCCGCCGGCGTCTCGCGGCCGACCACTTCGAACGGCGCCTCCCGTTCCTGCACGAGCAGCCAATCCACGTAACGCTGCGCGGTGCGCTGCGCGCGTCGCGTTTGCAACTCGAACTCGACGCGCGTGTCGAAGCCGTTCCGTTGCGACTCGAAGGCCCAGGTGACGCATTCACGAATGCGGCGGCGCATCGCGGCTTCGTCGGCGCGGACCGGACGCGGGTATTCGCCATGGAAATCTTCGAGCGCGAGGTGGAAGGCGCTGCCGTACGCCGACGCTGCCGATCCCCGATCCTCAATGGCGCCGCATGCATATCGGTAGAACCACTTACGGCGGCATTCGGCATACGCGTTCAGCGCGGATGCGCTAAAGTGGCGTTGCCACCCTGTGACGCCGGCCGGTTCTTCCAAGGGTTGCGGCTCGGCGAGCCGCAACTCGGTTTCCTGCAACGCTTCCTCGGATTCGCCAGACGCACGTTCGAGTGCCGGGAGTTCGAATGTTCTGGCGATTTCGTCGCGCAGTATTGACTCGAACGGCGCGTCCAACGATCGAATTCGCCGCATACGACGAGCGAAGCGAAGCACGCAATCCCGCTCGTCCGCCGGCAACGCAAGATCGCCGCGTTCGATCGCCTCGAGAAGCTCGCCCGATCGAAGCGCCAACGTGGCGTAGGCCGCAGCAATGTCGTGAGGCACTCCCGAACACGGCGAACGCAGCAGCCGCACGAGCAACGTTTGAGCGCCGGTGCGATGCCATTGCACGGCATCCTCAACGAACGAACGAAGCAAAGCGGAACGGACGCGCACTCTCACTGAAGTTACAGATTCCACCAGGCGCCCCTGCACGTTCCGTATAACCAGCTGGTATCTATGCGGCGGATCATCATCGGTATCACCGGCGCGAGCGGCAGCCTTTACGGCTATATGGTGCTGCAGGCGCTGCGCTCCATCGGTGGCGTGGAAACGCATTTGGTGCTCACGGCCGCCGCGCGACGAACCATCGAACTCGAAACTGACATGTCCGCCGAAGACTTCGAAGGCTTGGCCGATCTGGTGCATCCCGACGATGATCTGGCGGCGGCGATTTCCAGCGGCTCGTTCCTGACCGACGGCATGTTGGTACTACCGTGCTCGATGAAGAGTGCCAGCGCAATCGCGTATTCAATGAATTCGAACTTGCTCGTGCGTGCGGCCGACGTTTGTCTCAAAGAAAAACGTCGCCTCGTCTTGGTCGTTCGCGAGACGCCGCTCCACCTCGGCCATTTGCGGACTTTGGCGCAGCTTGCGGAGATCGGGGCCGTGATTCTGCCGCCGGTTCCGGCCTTGTATGCCAACCCTCAGAGCGTCGACGATATCATCGCCCACACCGTCGGAAAAGCGCTCGATCAGTTCGGGATTGCCAACGAGCTTTTCAAGCGCTGGCGCTCGCCCTAAGCTTCATCAGCGCGACGCTCGCGCAACGAGCGTGCGCGCCAGCGGCACGTCGCTCGGACGATCGACGTTGACCGCCGTCTCGGGGAAGGAAGAGACGAACGCGCGCACCGGCGCGCCAAGAATTCGCGCGGCGCGCGCTTCGGCCGCGGAAATCGTTAGTCGCCCAACGGCGAACCGCGCGAGCATGTCCCAGCCGAAGAACGACGCGAGTTTGAATGGATGCTTGCGCGCGGCGCCGAGCTGTTCGATGAAGCGCTCGAGGAGCGGGAGTGCGCGGGGTTTCATCGCGACCAGGCCGCCGCCGCAAAATGTCCCGTCGCGCATCCTCGCCCACGTATGCGGCACTTCGGGAAAGCGTCGCAGGTGGACGGACTTCTCGACGCACCCGTAGACGAGATCCGTCGAGAGTGCGTCGACGCCGCGAACGAAATCCTGCGCGGCGACGGAGGTGAGCACCGGCAAATCGGAGGCTGCGATCAACACGTCCTCGCCGGCAGGCAATCCGGCGAGACCGCTGCGCAGACTCTCGCTGATATGCACCCCGTCGGGCCGCAGCTCGTCGGCAAGCCGAAGGTCGCGATGTCCCGTCATGGACGGCGGCGCAACGACGATCAGCCGCCCAACTCCGGCAGCATCGCGTAAGGCGGCGAGCACGCGGCCGACCAGCGTGATGCCTTCAATTTCAACGAAGGCTTTGTTCGGAGCGCCGGCTTGCAGCTGTGCGACCGCATCGTGTGGTCCGCCCGCGAGCACGACGGCATTCAACGTTGTCATCCTGAGCGACGCTGCGCAGCAGCGGAGTCGAAGGACGAAGGGCACCAGTTTGGGGACGCGACAAAGCGCGTCGCAAAGCGCTCGTAGCTCGCCGGTAATTCCAGACGTTCGTTGATGTCGGCGATGCGTTGTGGATCTGCTGCGAGTGTGAAAACGCACGATCCGGAACCGGCCAAGAGCGAGTTTGAGGCGCCGGCAGCCCGGAGTGCGGAATCCGCAGCGCCGATTTCGGGAGTATTCGCTGCGATGACATCGTGAAAGTCGTTTTGAAGCAACGCTTGCACTTCGTCGAATTCGCTGCGCTGGAGCGCTTCGAGCATTGCCAGAGAAACGGAATCGCTCCGTGTTCGCTGCGGCCGGTCGCGCGCATCGAGCTCGGCGTACGCAC
>JAFAOZ010000211.1 GCA_019247395.1 Vulcanimicrobiota bacterium
AGCTCGAGCGCCTGCTGCGCAAGCTCCCTCGCGCGGGATTCATCCATGCTGCGTTCCACCAACCGTAATGGATGCGATCTTCACCGTCGGCATGCCGACGCCGACGGGAACGTATTGGCCTCCCTTGCCGCAGGTATAGTGACGCCGCGCCAAGCGCGCATCATTCGCGACGGCAACGACTTTCATCATCGCATCGGGGCCGTTTCCAATGATCGTCGCGTTGCGCACCGGCGTCGTGATCTTGCCGTTCTCGACTAAGTACCCTTCACCGACCATGAAAACGAAATCACCTTTGGCGATCTCGACCTGCCCGCCGGCAAACGATTTTGCGTAGATGCCGCGCTGTGTCGTTGCCACGATCTCGTCGACGCTCGCATCGCCGCCCGGCATATACGTGTTACACATCCGCGGCTGGGGAACGAAGCGGAACGATTGCCGCCGTCCGCTGCCGGTCGATTCGACACCCATCAAGCGCGCGTTGAGACGGTCTTGCATGTAGCCGAGCAACACGCCCTTTTCAACCAGCACCTTGTGCTGGCCGGGAACGCCCTCGTCGTCTACGTTCAGCGTGCCGCGTTCTTCCCGCAGATTTCCGTCGTCGTAGATGGTCACCAGCTCGCTCGCCACGCGCTCCCCGACGCGGCCGCTATAGAGCGACGTGCCGCGGCGATTGAAGTCACTCTCTAGTCCGTGTCCGACCGCCTCATGAAGGAGCACGCCGCCGCCGCCGGCACCAACGATCATCTCCATCTCGCCGGCGGGCGCCGGAATCGCCGAAACGTTCACCGTGGCGATTCGGGCGGCTTCGCGCGCGAGCGTCTCTGGCGTTTCGCGATCGAAGAACGCGATGGACGTTCGGCCGCCGTCGCCGACGTATCCGGAGCCGCGCTCTTTCTTATCGGTCGCGACGACCTGCACACCTAGCGTGACGAGCGGGCGCCGATCCCGGACCAGACGCCCCTCGCTCGTCGCAATCCAAACCTCTTGAATCTCGTCGCTCACGTGCGCGTTCACCGCGACCACGCGCGGGTCGTAGGCGCGCGCCGCGCGATCGGCCGTCTCGAGCAGCGATACATACCGGCCGGCATCGGCCGCTCCGTCCGGCGCGCTAGTGTAGAACGACGCCGGCTGCTGCGGCGAAAGATCCACGCTGCGAACCGCATCCGCCGGCACCGACCGCGCGATAAGCGAGGCGGCATCGGCCGCGTCCATCAGCGCCTGTGGATCGAGATCGTCGGAGCAGGCGTAGCCCGCAGACTCGCCCGAGACGACACGGATGCCGACGCCAAGCGTCATGCCATAGGACGCATCGTGGATGCGCCCGTCCTGCAAGCGGTATGCGACGGTCCGCCGGCGCTCGCAGAAAACGTCGGCAAATTCGCCGCCGTAGCGCAGTGCTCGCGAGACCAGCTGCCCAAGCAGCGCGTCATCGAACATCGGGCGCGTCTCGCTCAAAAGGTCGCAAGCCGATCGACGGCGCGTACGATCGCGGTATCGGGATCGCCCGGCGAACCGTCGACGAGAAAGGCAAAGGCAACCCGGCCGTGGCCGGAAGTCGTGACGTAGCCTGCAAGGGCCGAAACGTCCGAAAGGTGACCGCTCTTGGCACGAACTCTACCGAGCGCCGTCGTGAACGGATAATCCTCCAGCGTGCCTTCGCGGCCGCCGCGCGGTAAGAGCAAATAGAGCGACGGCTGCGCATCGTAGAGCAGTCGCGCCAGCGTGACGGCCGCGACGCGATTCTGCGGCGAGAGGCCGCTTCCGTCGAAGAGCCGCAGATCCGGTGACGGAATCCCGCGGCGAGCAAGAAATTGCTGTTCGGCCGCGATGCCGCCGGCATCGTTCGCGGCACCCGTGGATTCCTCACCAACGGTGCGCAAGAGCTGCTCGGCATAGTGGTTGTCGGAGACGTAGAGCATGTGGCTTTCGAGCGTCTGCAGCGGCGCGGAGCGATGATCCCAAAGCACCACGCTCTCGAGCGGCGCCGCGGCGACCGCCGGCGGCTTCTGCGTCGGCACGCCGTCGCGCGCGAGCATTTCGTTCACGCTCTGGCCGACGACCCGCGGCACGTCCTGCATTGGAATCCAAACGCGCTGCTCGACGCCGCCGACGTCGCGTTGCTCTTCGATCGTATCGCCGTCGACCGAAATCGCACTCGTCGGCGCCGCGTAATCCTGACCGTTATCGTCAATGGCCCAATGCGGATTGAGCGCCGGACCGTTGAGCGTCGTATCGTCCACGATGACGCCGCCGTCTACCCGATGCAGGCCCAAGCGCCGGAGCATGCCGA